>BAXG01000020.1 GCA_001310455.1 Photobacterium sp. JCM 19050 | reverse complement strand
GTGTCAAATACCTTTGAAAGGGAACAGCCATTCCTTCAGGTATTTTCCTTGAATTGAACGCACTGAAATCACTTTGAATGACGCACCTTGAGGTGGTTTGGGTATACCTTCTATTGACTGTGTATTGTGAAGCACAACAGGATTCACTATGATTAACTTTGAATCACAGTGATTAGGAGTACATCATGAATACCAAGGTTGTCACTGCACATGTCCCTATTCAGCTAGCTGATAAAGTTGATGAATTAGCGCAACGTCTCGAACGCTCTAAAGCCTGGGTTGTCAAACAGGCTCTAGCGGATTGGGTCGTCATGGAAGAAGAGCGTCATAAACTGACACTGGAAGCGTTGGCTGATGTTGACAATGGCCGGGTTATTGATCACCAGTCTGTTCAGGCCTGGGCAGAAAGTTTGGGGAGTGAGTCTCCCAAGGACGTGCCAAGGTAATGGAAATAAAATGGACCAGTAAAGCCCTTTCCGATATAAACCGACTTTATGAATTCCTTGCCCCCGCAGATGCCACTGCGGCGGCAAAGATAGTTCGCTCATTAGCCAGTGCGCCTGACATATTGTTAGATCAGCCAAGACTGGGGGAGCGGCTTGATGCTTTTGAGCCAAGGGAAGTTCGCAGGCTCTTGGTTGGCAGCTATGAGATGCGATATGAAATACAGGAATATACTCTGTATGTGCTTCGTATCTGGCATACCCGAGAGAAGCGCTAAACCACTCGATAAAGCTATTAACTCATTTAATCCTCCATGCATGGAGCATTATGTCTCAACAACCTCTTCCTATGTTTGATGGAAAAACACTCACAGAGGAACAGTGCAACATCCTGGAGAAAGCATCATCAGGCCAAAGCTATTCAGATTGTGTTCAGCTCTGGCTGATTATGCTCCGCCGCAGGCAACTTATATGAACAATTTTGTATATTGGCGGTACAATGAAAAAGCTTCTCCTTGCGCTTCCCGTTTTGGCTGTTTCTATGGCAGCTTCCGCTCAACCTTATGTGACCCTGGGATATGGCTATAACTCGCTGTCACACGATAATACTGTTTCATTTTCTGATGGAACTAACCTGAAACCGGACAGTGCTGAATCTGTAGCGAAAGCGGCTCTGGGCTACCGTTTTGAAAACAACCTTGGTGTTGAAGTGGGCTACAGCCAATTTGATGCAGATGCATCGAAGAGTAAAACGGTTAGCGTGGTAGGCACTACCGTAACGGAAGACGAATGGGATGCCGACTTTAAAGCTAAACAGTTAACAATCAAACCTGTGTATTTCTTTGATGTCACTGAAAACCTGTCTATCAAGGGTGGATTGGGCCTGACTTACACTGACTACAAAATGTCCGGTTCGAGCCAGCGCGAGACGGAAAACGAAGTAACGGATGTAGAATCATCAACCGCTATTCCCGGTGTCACGAATCCGGCTTCTAAATCGCAAAAAGAACTGGGTGTTACTGCCAGCATTGGTGCGGAATACCGGGTTTATCAGGGATTGTTCCTGGGGGCGGAAGCAAGCTTCAACCACGACAGTGTGGCGAACGCCAGTCAGGTATTGGGTACGGTGACATACCGATTTTAAATGACGGGCAAAAAAGCTGCTGATTGCAGCTTTTTTAATGCGCAATGCCAGGTCGATAATTAAACGTATACAGAACAGTGTTCAAAATATCTGGCTGATTTTATTGTATTTTCAAAAAGACAGGCAGAAAAGGCAGGTCAAAATATGTGATGCGAGTCACGTATTTTTGTATCATTCGCTCTACTTGTAAAAGTGGAGTGCATTCTTTGAACCCTTTTATTGAACGAATTCGGCAAAATGGCCGCTGGCTGGGGATGTTCTGGTTCCTGAACATTCTGCTGGTTGCCGCGCTTTCATCCGGTTTTTGGCCGTGGTTGCATTTTTCAACCCAGGTCCCTTGGTTAAAAGCTACATTCTCGCCACCCAGGTTGGCTGGATGGGGGCGTTTGTATTCTTAGGTTTGCTGGCGACGTTACTGGTTGTGTGGCTGCCGGGGAAAGTGGTCAGAACGCTAGCGCGGTTGCTGGCGTTTTCAGCCAGTGCACTGTTGCTGACCGATGTGTTGTCCTATGCCCAATACCGGTTCCACTTGAGCGGGTTCGTCTTTGACCTGTTTATGGCCGGTGGGGTGATTGAGCTGCCTTTGAAAAACTGGCTTCAGGTTGGGGCAATTCTGGCTGGCCTGGTTGGTATTCAGTTTTATTTTTGGCTACGTAGCAATCTGGCTGACAATGCTCGCTTTCCGTGGCGAAAGCTGGGTTACAGCGCCTGGTTTGGCTGTCTTTTGTTCAGTCAGGGCCTTCATGCCTGGGAAGATGCCAATTACCATCGGACCATCCCGTCACTGACCAGACATTTCCCTCTCTATTATCCATTGACCGCAAAGTCGATGTTCATCCGTACCGGTTTGGTTAATGCAGACGAGGCGCGGGAGCAGGCCCAGACGCTGGGTAAAGTGGAAAATGGACAGTTAATGTACCCACGTGCTTCCATTGAGTACACCGAACCGAGACAAAAAACGAATGTGCTGTTTATCATGATTGATGCATGGCGCTACGATGATGAGACCGCCAAGGTTACGCCTAATGTTGCCCGCTTCGGTGAACACGCCGCGCGCTTCCATCACCACCTCAGCGGGGGGAACTCTACCCAAGCCGGGATGTTCAGCTTGTTTTACAGCCTGCCTGCGACTTATTGGGAGTCTTTCCGCAACAGTGGAGTGCGGCCGGTATTGATGGGAACCATGGCGAAACAGGGTTACGACTTTAAGATCCTGGGCTCTGCACCTCTGAACCACCCACCATTTGATCGCACTATTTTTACGGGTATCGAAGGTCTGCGTCTGTTTACGCCCGGTAATACGGCTGTCGAGCGGGATCGTCGAATCACTGATGATATGGTGGCGTTCCTGAAAAAGCAGGATGGATCCAAGCCATTTATGGGCATGCTGTTTTATGACGCTGCACATGGTAAAGACCTGCCACCCGGAAAGGCAAAACGGTTTACCCCCAGCTGGGACAAACCGGACTACATGGCTTTAAACAACGACCTGGACCCAATTCCATACCGGAACCTGTACCGCAATGCGCTGTTTTATGTTGATCAGCAGATTGGTGAAGTGCTGGATACCCTCAAAGAGACCGGGTTAGACAAAAATACGCTGGTGGTGATTACCTCTGACCACGGAGAGGAGTTCAATGATAACCACATGAACTTCTGGGGACACGGCAGCAACTACAGCCAGGCCCAAATTCATGTGCCTATGTTGGTGGCCGGACCGGGTATTCAATCCCGGGACATTGAGTGGACAACCACCCACTTTGATGTAGCGCCTACGTTAATGGGGAACGTGTTGGGTGTCACAACTCCTTACGATGACTATTCAGTGGGTCACAACATGTTCAATTCAAAAGGGAAGTGGGACTGGACCATTATCGGCAGCTACTTTAACTATGCCGTCGTTGGGCAAGATGAAATCGATGTGGTGTATCCGGGTGGCGCAACAGAAACCTTGAAGCCTGATCTGAATCAAAAAGAGGATAAGCACTAAAAGGCAAACCGCTGGAGCACATCATGAGTGAGATGAACCGTTTCTTGCGGTAACACCAATCGGTATAAATTATCAAACAATCAGGCGCCATCTCGGCGCCCTGATTGTTTTGTGGAATTTTATTTCTTCACGGAGTCACTCAAGAGGTTGGACAGTTCTGTCAGGAAAGTCCGGGTGTCTTCTGACAGCTTGTTTATCTCGTTAGTGGATTCAGATGATCGGGAGGCCAGGGTTCTGACTTCATCAGCAACCACAGCAAACCCGCGGCCATGCTCACCGGCTCTGGCAGCCTCGATTGCCGCATTCAGTGCGAGCAGGTTGGTCTGGTTGGAAATGCCGTCAATTACTTTGGCGATATTGGCGATTTCGTTACTGGATCTCGCCACGTTTTCCATGATGCTGTTCATGTTTTCACGCTGGTTTACCTCGCGCGTCACGTCGCGGATAAACGCGGTGTACATGATTTTTCCATCAAGTGTGATTTTTGAGAGTGAGAGCAGCCCCCAAACCTGATTGCCGTCCTTGCGGTGGATAGGCACTTCACGGGTTGTACCAACAATTTTATCTTCTCCGGTACGCCGGTTCCGGTTTACCAGTTCATCATGCTGACCCTGGATGTCCATTGGAACCAGCATTTTTACGTTCTGGCCAACAACTTCGTCTGCTGGGTATCCCCAAAGCGCTTCTGCTGCGCCGTTGAAGAAAGTAACGATGTTGTTGTCATCAATGGTTACAACAGCATCCAACGCCTGTGAGAGCGTCTGGTTGACGGTTTCCTGAGCCTGCCGCTCTTTGGTAATGTCGCGTACAAAAGCGGTAAAACCAATATCCCCGTCAATATCGACTTTGGAGAGAGAGAGGTTTACATAAACCTCGGAGCCGTCTTTTCGGAACATTTTGATATCCCGGCTGGAACCCACGATCTTGTCGATACCTGTGCGACGGTTGTGGTTAACATACTCATCGTGACGGGGCTGAATATCCTGCGGTACCAGCATCTTGACGTTTTGACCTATCACTTCACTGGAATCGTAACCCCAGAGTTTTTCCGCAGCCGGGTTAAAAAAGGTCACGCAGTTGTTGCTGTCAATTGATATTACTGCGTCAATCGCCTGGTTGAGGATTTGTTGGGTCTCTTCACGGGCTCGCCGCTCCTGGGTGATATCCCGGATAAAAGCGGTGTACCCGATTTTTGAACCAATTTCGACCCGCGACAGGGAGAAAGCGACCCACACCTGGCTGCCGTCTTTTCTGATAAGCTCAAGCTCGCGCGATGTCCCGACGATTTTATCCTGCTTTGTCTTTCGGTTGTTGTTGACGTAGTCATCATGGTCGACCCGGAACTGTTGGGGGACCAGCAGTTTAACATTTTGACCGATGATTTCGTCGCGTTCGTATCCCCAAAGCTCTTCGGCCGCTTTGTTCATGAAAGTGACTTTGTTTTCATGGTCAATGGTGACAACGGCATCAATGGCTTGTTCGAGAGTTTGTTGCAATCCCTCCTGTGCCTGGACAACAGCGGTAACATCGCGGACAAACGCCGAGTAGCCGATCCCATTGCCGATATTGGTTCTCGACAGTGCCAGGCTTACCCAGACTTTAGAGCCATCTTTTCGCACCAACTCCAGCTGCCTGCTGGTGCCCACGATGCGTTTTTCACCGGTATCTCTTTGGCGATCGACATAGCTGTCGTGATCTTGTTGGTAGATTTCTGGAACAAGCATGCGGACATTTTTTCCGAGCACCTCTTCCGAACGGTATCCCCAAAGTGTTTCTGCGGCTGGATTGAAAAAACCACATTGTTGTTTTTATCAATCGTGACAACTGCATCCAGCGCATTGTTGAGTATTTGAGTGCTGGCCTCGTTCTTGATCTCACCGGATGTCGACTTACTAAAAAACCCCATGGTGTCTACACCTCGTTCCGTTTAACCCTGATAATTGTTGTGTTTTAGCCTACGTTTCGTTGATTTACGTGTTTGATATTTATTTTTGTATTAGCCGGACTGCTTGAGTTCGGAAACTGTACGGGAGACGTTTTCCGCACCCTGACGGATGTCACCCATGACTGACTGCGCCGCAGCAATTTGTTCGTTACATTCGTTGGCGAGCTTACTGATACTTTCCATCCCGGTTTTGCTTTCCTGAGTAAGCTGGCTGTTTCGTTTAACGATATTCTCGATTTCAACCGTTGATGTGCTGGTATTCGCAGCCAGTTGCCTGACTTCGTCGGCGACCACGGCGAAACCGCGTCCATGATCACCAGCACGGGCAGCCTCAATTGCTGCATTAAGCGCCAGGAGGTTTGTTTGGTCGGCAATCTTGCCGATGGTTGTCACGATTTCGCTTATTTCATCGGATTGTTTGTTGAGCTCCAGCATGAGGTCAGATGCAGAGGCGACGTTACGCGATATGTTTTGGGATATATCTACAATCCGGTTTAAGGAGTCAGCCCCGTCTTCGGCCATTCTGGATGTCTCCACAGAGGTGCTGTGGGCAACTTCGGAAGCTTCCTGTACACGTTGTTGCCGCAGGATTCGGGCCGTAATGTCGCTGGCAAATTTCACGACTTTGGTGACGTTGCCACAGTCATCTTTTATCGGGTTGTAGGAGGCTTCCAGCCACATTGTCTCACCGGCTTTATTCTGGCGCTTGAACAGGCCCGATTTGATATCTCCACTCTCGAGTTCACGCCAAAAATTCGGGTTTTCTTCATAAAATTCAGGGTGACAAAACATTTTATGGTGTTGGCCCTGGATCTCATCCAAGCTGTAACCAACAGCATTGGTAAAGTTTTCATTTGCCTGAATGATGGTACCGTCAGGGTGGAATTCAATAATGGCGGTAGAACGGTCGAGGGCTTCGAATATAGCGCTTTGGCTGTCAAGCTTGGTCTTCTGGGAGGTTACGTCACTGGCTGTTTTCATCACACTGACAACCTTGCCGGAGTTATCCCGAATAGGAAAATAGGTAGCTTCCAGCCAGACATCATCACCGGCTTTGTTTTTTCTTTGGAAAAAGCCTGACTGGCTTTCCCCTCTCGCAAGTTTGCGCCAAAACTCAGCATATTCCGGTGTGCCGGCATATTCTTCACAGCAGAACATCCGGTGATGTTTGCCTTTTACCTCAGCAAGAGTGTATCCGGCCACACCAAGAAAAAGATCATTCGCATCAAGGATGGTTCCGTCCGGCAGAAACTCAATCGTGGCGACACAAGTTTTCAACGCTTTGATTCGATCTGTATCGGTACACGCGTTTGGAGAATCTGAGTTGCTGTTTTCGGTCTTCGCACGGCCAAAGAATTTTGCAAGCATTAAAAAAGCTCCCTAAATACAACCGATACCAGTGAATCGAATTGCTTTTTTAACAAGTTTAGACAAAATTCTCATATTGTAACGAAACAATAAATTTTGAATCTTTTGTATTACGTTATTTCGGTTTGTGGTTTTTATAAAACAGTTTTTTTTCAGCGGGTCAGACTACGTGCTGCATCCCTGGGTCTTGAGAAAATGTTGAAGGGTTTTTTCGTTAGATGGCGAGTATTTCTCTCCGGTTGTAGAGAGTGTTTTAATACGATCGACCCGAAAGTTCCTGTAATCATCCCGTAACCGGCACCACGCAAGCAACGTCCAAATTTTTCCCCAATATACGAGGCAAATGGGCTCGATATCTCTTTGGGAAGAGATATCATCCGCAGTGGTATACGTAATATGGGTAACCTGGTTTTTGAGGCAAGCTTCCCGGAGTTCACCGGTTATTCGGCTTATTTCTGACTGAATATGGGTATGCGGCACAACAAATGGTAGTTGTCTGCCTGACGAATCAGAGCGTCCGGAAGTGTTGCCCGCACTTTGTTTTCAGCGCTCAGAGATGCGGATGCGAGCGCCGGGTCACTCCAGGCTTGTGCCATCTTGCATCCCATTAACAGTGCCTGGAGTTCGTCAGGGGTAAAACTTAGTGGAGGCAGGTAAAAGCCGGGCCGGAGGTAGTAGCCGATGCCGGCTTCACCATCAACCGGGACGCCATTAACAATTAGTGCCTGTACGTCCCGGTAAATCGTTCGCTCTGATACTTCTAAAATTTCTGCCAGTTTGGCGGCTGTGATCGCCGTTCTTCGGGCTCGCAATATAGTGAGTATCTGGAACAGTCGCTCAGCTTTTCTCATGTATTATCCGCAGTTGGATAAGTCCAGGTGGATATCTGCATGGTAGATGTTGACGCTCCCTTCTTCTATCAGTCCTATGTAGTCAGCGGTTTCTGGCGCTCCCATAAAAGCTTCCCCGGCTTTTCTGGCCATCGCCTCGCTTTGCCAGTAAATGGTGTCTATCCACAAATCTTTTTGTGGGTCATGGGATAAAGAACGGTAAATAAAACCTTCCCGTGACTTGAGCCAATGATTGACGCTTTCGTTACTGAATTCCACCTGTTGTGGTGTGGTGCCGGACTTTACACGAAACAGGATGGTTTCCTGATTGCTGTGAACCATTTCCATTTGGGTATCCTCTTTGCTGTTTAATAACGAGCTCAGTGTGACGTACCCCTCCTGACAACATGGTGTCAGGAGACTTGAACTGTAAATAGGAAAGCCTGGGTATCAGGCTTTCCCTATGTCGTTGTTCACGCAACCGGTCAGTTGTTTTTATGAAAGAGCTCTTTGAGGTAGTTGTAGCCTGCCCAGTAAATATCAATAACAAGTTTTTGAGCGTCTTCTGGTTTAACCCCCTCGTTTGCATTGAATGTCGAGACCCAGGTAAGCGTAGATCCACCCTTAGCATTTTCTGAAACACTGACGGTGCCTACATAGTCTGTGATCGGCATAGTTGAGCTAAGGGATTTGTACGTATAGGACATCTTCTGGTTGTCCATCTCTACCAGCTCGTTAGGTATGACCGTTCCATCCAGCAAAATCAGAAGGCGCATATCACCTTGCCGGGTTCCGTCACCTACCAGAACACTGGATTTTACGTTGGGATGCCACCGGTAAAGGGAATTGTATTCACCGATAAATGCCCAAAGTCCGGCTGGTTTGACGTCCAGCTCAACGGATTCAGAGACAGAAATATCCCCGGCGAATACAGGAAAGGTAAATACGATTCCAGTGAATAAAAATGCAATTTTTCTTTTGAGCCAATGTCGGATAGAAATAGTTTTTACTGCCTTCATTGTTAAACTCCATTTTTGGTCAACGCAAAGTGTTTTCCTCAAATCAAGCATATATAAAAGCAGGGTTTTCTGTGTGTAATCTCGAAATGAATACGTAGATATTCAAGTAAGATCAAAAAAATGAATATGATACTAAATTCATTAATTTAATATTTTTATGTATATAAATGCGTATTTTCAATGCGCGTCGGAGCCTGTCTGGAATGGGCAGTAATTAACTGTGATCTATACGTTATTCTGGATTTTTAAGTCTGATTAACTGAACATGACAGGCGGTTGTCTGCTAAAAATAATCTGTGTAGAGACAAAAGTGCCCAGAGTAAGAAAGAAGAAATACAGGCGAGAACAGTTTGTTATTCTGGCAGGCCATGGGGTTAAATGAGTCAGTTTTTAATCGTTGAAGACAGTTATGCTATGGCGTTGGCGCTTGAGAAGCACCTCAGCGATGCTGTGCCGGGTCAGAATTCGTTGATAGCGTTGAATGTAGAATCTGCGATGGTAGCGTTGCTGAAAAACCACATTGACTGTGTTTTCCTGGATCTGAATCTCAACGACCACCATGATGGGATTGGTGTGCTTGCTTACATCCGCAAAAAACGTCCCAAGCTTCCTGTTGTTATTGTGACCGGCGACAGCTCAAAAGAAGCGGTTAAAAAAGTGATTGCCTACCGGCCATTGGGTTACCTGGTTAAACCAGCAACGCTTGATAAAGTGACGCAGTTGGTTGACATGCTGAGCCACACACCGGGCAATGAACATTTGGCTGAATGATTAGCGTCTGGACTGTTTAAACCCCCAGAGTGCGTTTCCAGCTAATGCCGCCAGAATAATAATCCCCCCAACACTACCGGGCCTGAAGGTACTTCCCCCAACCCAACCCAAACAAACAGCGGCCCGAGAATAGCTTCCAAAAGCATTATCAGGTTTGCTTCTGCTGCCGGGAGGTATTTCGGGCCTCGCGAAATCATTAAAAACGCGATAGGCACAACCATCCCGCACAGCAAGAATATATACAAAGCGTCTGCTGCGCTGGCCGATAAAGGCTCCGCCCCCATCAAAAGTGAAATAACCGCCGTGATTGCTCCTCCGGTCGCAAGTGCGATAGAGGCGTTTTGACCCCGAGCTTTGCGTAACAGGACAAAATAGGTGGACAGTGCGAATGCCGTCCCCACAGCGTACATATTCCCTTCGAGTTCACCCCCTTCCATCCCGGCGGCGAATACCAACCATACCCCGGACAGTGCAACGAGAATCGCAATCAATGTTTTTTTCTGGATGCGCTCTTTGAGCAGGAAAACGCCATCACCATAGTGACCAACGGGGCTGTGTTAATAATGACAAGCGTGCTGGCAACCTGGGTGTGAAGGATTGATAAAACAAAGAAGATGGTGGAAACCGAATACAAGGCTCCGGCTGCAAGCATGGTTTTTGATGGCTGTCGCAATTGGTTTGCCAGCAGCCCGGGTGACGATACTGCGAGATAAGTGAAAATAATTACCGCCGGCAAAATGCCCCGCCAGAACAACAGAGTCCACTCGGTGGCTTCGATAAGGCGAATCAACAGGCTGTCGAAACTGAGAATCGCAACACCGGTTGAGGTGATGATCAGTCCTTTGCGTTTCAGGGTCTCATTATTATCGCGAGTTTGAATTTTTTCCTGCATGAACCAACCATTTGTTTCAAATATGACACATAGACGTTTGCCGCGTAAGCCAAGAATTACATAGATGGTACAAAACTGGAACAGTGGAGGGACAAGTTTAAGAAAGCCTTTATCCAGCAGTCGGGGGAGATTTATGCCCTATAACCATATAAAAAGCATGGATAAAAAGTGAGCCATATTTATGGCATTAATCTCGTTAGTAGGCTAGATGTTAAACAACCGAATGTAAGCAAGTTGTTGCAGTGCGGGATTATTAGGGAGCGCGAGAATGTTATCAAAATTCAAATTGGCTCAGCAGTTGACCTTTTCATTTGCTGCAGTAATTGGTCTGTTGTTAGTTGTGGCAATCGTTGGATTCCGTGGACTTTCTGGAGGATACGATAATTTCACCGAATACCGGGGTTTGGCGCGAAGCTCAAACCAATCCAGTGCAGCTCAATCTGCCTTGCTGGGAGCCCGGTTAGATGTTCTGAAGTTCCTCAAAACGCAGGCACCTGAGCAAATCGACAAGTTTAAGGACAAGTACACATCCATTAATGAACTAATAAACGGAATGCAGAGCAACGAGCAAGATTCCGCTCGCGTTGCGATGCTTGCCGAAGCGCTTGAGGGCGTACAGCAATATAACAGTGCCTTTGAAAACGTCGTGCAAGATTTTGCCAGGCGAAACGACGTCGTTAAAGGTGACCTAGACCCAAATGGCCTGGCAATGCGTCGGTTGATGACGGAAATCATTCAAAGCGCCCATGATAAAGGTGATGATCAAACCGTTTTCTATGCTTCACGCGTTCAGGAAAAGCTGTTGCTAGGTCGGTTATTCGCCGCAAAATATCTGATAACCAATGCTGAGTCCGACTTTGAGCGCGCAATGCAAGAGCTCAAAGCCGTAGAAACACCGCTCAACACCCTGCTAAGCGGTATGAATATTTCCGAGCGAAATGACAAAGGTTCCAAGTTCGAAAAAGCGCACGACACCTATATCAGCGCCCTGACCCAGGTCGCCGACATTATTCGTGACCGGAACGCACGCATTTCTGGCACGTTGGATGTAGTCGGCCCGAAAGTTACCAAGATCCTGACCGACTATAACCTCTCAATCAAGGCATCGCAGGACACGTTGGGCCTCAGGCTCAGGCAGACAGCGAATCAGCCGTTGATTTTGTGCTCATGGTCAGTGCTTTTGCAGTTATTGCCGGCATTGTGCTCAGTTATCTTGTGACCTCTGCAATTCGCAAACCGATTGGCGGGGAGCCCCGTGACATCGAAGCGATGGCTCGCAAGATTGCCGGCGGCGATTTAACCATGGAGTTCGGTGATACGTCCAAAGCGACGGGGATTTATGCCGCGATGGCGGAAATGGCAACAAGCCTTCGACAGATCGTCGGCCAGTTGTCAGCGTCTGCAGACAGCCTGAATGGGGCTTCCGGTACTCTTGTGACGGTCACCAAAGACACGGTTCAAAACTCCGAGTCGCAGGCCGACCAACTTGCGCAGACTGCTTCTGCCATGCACCAGATGACCATTACCGTCGACGATATTGCCAAAAACTCGCAACAGGCCTCAGACGTAGCAAATGTCGCCGATGGTCATGTTCGCGAAGGACAAGCAGTGCTTGAAGATACCCGAATGAGCATTGATAAACTGGTGACCAACATCAGTGATGTCAGCAATATCATCGAAAACCTCGAGCGCGAAACCGAGAACGTCGGCAGTATCCTGGATGTTATCCGTGGCATTGCTGAGCAGACTAACCTGTTGGCGCTTAATGCTGCGATTGAGGCTGCACGAGCCGGCGAGCAGGGTCGAGGCTTTGCCGTTGTTGCTGATGAGGTCCGAAGCCTGGCAAGCCGTACTCAGCAGAGTACGGAAGAGATCCAGGAACTGATTGTACGTTTGCAGAAAGAGTCCAAGCGTTCGGTCGATTCCATGAGATTGAATGTCCAGGAAGCGACAGAAACCTCGCAAAAAGCAAACAAGACCAGCGAAGCTCTTCAGGCGATAACGGAATCTGTGGCGAGTATCAGGGACATGAGCCACCAGATAGCCGTTGCGGCGGAGGAACAGAATACGGTGGTTACCAACATCAACACTAACGTGGAAGAGATCAACCATCTGGCACGTAGTACCGCAAGCGGGGCGGAGTCAGTGAACTCTGAGGCGAATGGTCTCAGCAAGATCACAACCGGTCTGAACCAGATCGTGGGCAAGTTCTCGATTTCATGATTGAGATATAAAACCTATCCGCTTTATCTCTATCAAGGCCGCACAGCATTTGTGCGGCTTTTTTTGCTTTTTACCAGACTACTAACGAGTGGTGCCAGACTAGTGGCGAGAGCGAACGGAGTAACGCCGTACCAGCGTGGGGACAAATTGCAATGTCCCGGTCGGTGTTTCGCCTTTTGCCAGTGAAAGAGAGAGGTGGACAGCCTGCTCTGCCATCTGTTGGATAGGGTAACGTATGGTTGTCAGGCGAGGGCGGATATACTTGGCAATCAAGCCGTCATCAAACCCGATGACTGAAACGTCAGAGGCACGTGGATGCCGTTATCATCAAGTGATGCTATCACACCCGCTGCCATTGAATCGCTGTAACAAGCCACTGCGGTCAGGTTCAGGCCGCGCCCCAGGAGATATATCATGGCGTGTTCGCCGCCTTCCTCATCAGGTTTTCCGTAAGCGATATTGTTGTCGGTTACGTCCAGCTTGTAAGCTTTCATGGCATCAATATAACCCTGACGGCGTGAATGGCAGTCTTCGATGTTGTGATCTGAGCAGATATAGCCGATTTGGGTGTGACCATTTTTGATAAGGTGCTCGGTGGCGAGATAGGCTCCCCGGTAGTTGTCCAGGCTTACGCAACGGTTGCTGATAGCGTCGATACGGCGGTTTATCAGCACCATGGACGGTTGTTCCTTGGCAAAAGCAATCAGCTGGTCATCGCTCAGCCTTTTTGCGTGTACCACAAGACCGTCCACCCGGTTGTTAATCAGAAGTTCGATGGCTTCTTTTTCGGTGTTGGCATCATGGTACCCGTTGCCGATAAGCAGATGCTTGCCGGAAGGGCGCACGCAGTCGTCAATGGATTTAACCATCTGGCCGAAGAAGGGATCAGAAACATCACCGACAGTCACACCGATGATGTTTGAACTTTGGCTAACCAATGCACGTGCCGCAGCGTTCGGGCGATAACCAACTTCCGCCATGGCGGCTTCAACGGCGACAATGGAGGCTTTGCTGGCCTTTGGTGATTTGTTGATTACCCGTGAAACCGTTGCCACAGAAACACCGGCAATACGTGCGACATCTTTGATTGTAGCCATATGTTATCCCAGAATATATCAGCAGGATATTAAAGCCTATTTCACGTGGTGCAGCAAACCGGCCAGCGATGATTTTCCCGTTTTTATGACCTGCATAAAGGCGGAAGGGAAAACGATTACACTTTTGTGGTCAGACTCACTCCGTCTGCATCAAAGAGATGACATTTTTCCAAACTGAATCCCACATCGATTTGCTGATACGCCGACAAGAACGTATCTCCGGGGATGTGTACCTTGAACCCGTCGTTCCCTGCAAACTGGCCAAAGAGATAGGTACTGTTGCCGAGACGTTCAACAACTTCGCTGTGAACGGTAATTGTTACCTCATTGCCTCCGCCCTGCTCAATGTGCTCCGGACGAATGCCCAGCGTGATTGTATCGTTTTCATTCACTTTCCGGCCGTTTGTTTCCAGCGTAATTTCCTGATTATCCGGCAAAATAACCTGAACTGAAGTACCGTTAACCGACGTTACCCGTACCGGGACAAAGTTCATTTTTGGCGAGCCGATAAATCCGGCGACAAACTCATTGGCAGGGGAGTGGTACAAATCAATTGGCGAGCCGACCTGCTCAATGCGCCCATCCCTGAGGACAACGATTTTGTCAGCCAGGGTCATGGCTTCCACCTGATCGTGCGTCACATAAATCATGGTGTTTTTCAGCTCCTGGTGGAGCTTGGCAATTTGCAGGCGCATTTCAACACGCAGTTCCGCATCCAGGTTGGAAAGAGGCTCGTCAAAAAGGAAAACTTTAGGATCACGGACGATTGCCCGGCCAATGGCCACGCGTTGTCGTTGCCCACCGGACAAGGCTTTGGGTTTCCTCTCAAGGTACTGTTCGAGCTGAAGCGTTTTTGCCGCTGCATTTACACGGCTGTTGATTTCATCCCGAGGAACTCCGTTCATTTTCAGGCCGAAACCCATATTTTCACCCACGGTCATATGAGGGTAGAGGGCATAAGACTGAAACACCATGGCAACACCGCGGTCTGCCGGTTCCACGTCGTTAACAACCTGTCCGTCAATTTCAATAACGCCGTCAGTGATCTCTTCAAGGCCTGCAACCAACCTGAGAAGCGTGGATTTACCACAACCTGACGGGCCAACGAACACAACGAACTCGCCAACGTCGATATCCAGGTCGATGCCGTGAATTGTCTGAATCGTGCCGAATCTCTTGATTACATTGGAAAGTTTTATTTGTGCCATGTGTGCTTCCCTGCCTCTTTGTTGAATCGGTTGAAATGGTCGCGAACTTGTTTCAGGTGTATTTCAACGTGTCAGTTAGTTCAGTTAAGGAATTGTTAACCATGATGAGTGTTGCGTCATACTTTTTAACATATCATTTAAAAGTGTGCATGGAAACGTTTACATAAGTAAATTTTTACTCTAGCTTAAACTAGGCAAGCGTTCACAAGGAATTAACATTTGGCCTTTGGGTACGGTTCTTAAATCCCTTTTTTAAAAGGCCCCTATACTGACTATAGCGGAGCATGAGATATGCAAAAGGCAGAAGATACGCCTTTAGGAGGATCCAACATTCAAAGGCATTCGGGAAGGCGGAAAATTGGGGTGCAGTATACGCCCTGGATTTTCCTGGCACCGGCACTGGTACTGTTCACCACTTATGTCATTTATCCCATCTTTGACAGTATCTGGCTGAGTTTTTACGATTGGGACGGCTTAGGTGAAAAGACCTGGGTGGGTTTGGACAATTACCGTGAATTGTTCGATTCGGAGACCTTTCTGATATCTCTGAAAAACAACTTCCTCTGGCTGATCCTTTTTATGCTCGCGCCTCCAGCCGGTCTGGCAGTAGCGCTGTTCCTCAACCAGCAAGTACGCGGTATTCGGGCAGTCAAAGCCCTGTTTTTCTTTCCTTTCGTTATTTCCCAAGTGGTAGTCGGACTGGTGTTTTCCTGGTTCTACGACCCGTCATCCGGGCTTCTTAACCTGACACTCAGCTGGCTGGGTATGGATCCTGTGGCCATTTTGTCGAGTGAAGAATATGTCACCTACGGGATTATTGCCGCCGGGCTTTGGCCACAGATTGCTTACTGCATGATTCTCTACCTCACCGGCCTTAACAACCTTGACCCGGAGCAACTGGAAGCCGCACGGCTTGATGGTGCCAAGGGCCTTAGGATGCTCTGGCATGTTGTCCTTCCCCAACTCAAACCGGCGACCTTTATCGCCATCGTCGTGACAGTTATTGGTGCCCTGCGTTCATTTGATCTGGTGGCGACCATGACGGCTGGCGGCCCTTGGAGCAGTTCCACTGTGCTTGCCTACATGATGTACGAAGAGTCTATTTTCAATTACCGGATGGGGTACGGCGCAGCCGTGGCAGTAATGCTGTTCCTGATTATGGATGTCTATATCGCTTACTTCCTGTGGCGCATGATAAGGAGTGAAAAATAATGTTTCCGCAACCCATACAAAAAGCCGGGCGGCTTACCCAGCTCTCTTATCGAACAGCATTGCCAATTTCTATTATTCTTTGGCTCCTGCCGCTGATCGCCGTGATGCTGACTTCTATCCGTTCTTTAGAAGACATTAATGCCGGCAACTTCTGGGGTATGCCCACAGAGTTGATGATTATCGAAAACTATTCGCAGGTGTTTACTGCCACCCCGATGGGGCAATACCTGCTCAACAGCATATTGATTACCTTACCGGCGGTGTTTGGTGCTGTCGCACTTTCCACCCTGGCTGGGTATGCGCTGGCGAAATACAAGTTCAGGGCCAATGTCTGGCTGTTTGCCTCTTTTATTGCCGGTAACTTCGTTCCCTTCCAGATCCTGATGATCCCGGTGCGCGATCTCACCATTGCCTTTGGGATTTACGATACCTACTGGGCGTTAATTTTCTTCCACGTAGCGTTTCAGGCTGGGTTTTGCACCCTGTTTATGCGCAACTTTATTGTCGGGATTCCCGATGCGCTGATTGAAGCGGCAAGTAGAGGGCGTCAGCGAATTCAAGATTTTCTGGTATGTCGTGCTGCCGCTTGTCAGGCCGGCATTGGCGGCACTTTCCGTGTTGGTCTTCACTTTTATCTGGAATGACTTCTTCTGGGCGTTGGTGCTGGTTCAGAGCGATGAAGTCCGTCCGGTTACCGCAGGGTTGAGCGCCTGAAAGGGCAGTGGCTGGCTTCCTGGCAGTACATTTCTGCGGGTGCCATTGTGGCAGCCCTCCCGCCGGTTGCCTTGTTCTTTACCATGCAGCGGCACTTTATTGCGGGCCTGACGCTTGGCGCAACCAAAGGTTAATGGCAATTGGATTCGTCCTTTGGTCTCAATGATCAGGGAACGATTCCGGTTTGTTTCACAGTTTGCAACACCGGTGTGGTTCGCTGCGCCGTTATAAACATCAATACGACGTGACACCAAATCAAACAATGAAAACTGAAAGGGACCTGAAATGAAAATTCACAATAAACTGACCGCTTTATTGGCGGCAGCACTGATGAGTGGAGCCTCATTTGCCGGGACGCTGGTGATCAACTCCAGCCAGTCGGATCCTGCGCCAAAGGCTGCATGGGAAGAAGTCGTTGACCGATTCTCCAAGGCCAACCCCGACATTGAGGTGAAGTTCAACCTTTACGACCACGAAGCCTACAAAACCACCATTCGCAACTGGCTGGTTACGTCACCACCGGATGTGGTGTTCTGGTTTGCCGGTAACCGGATGAAAACCTTTGTAGACCGCAACCTGTTTGAAGATGTCAGTGATCTTTGGAAAGACAATGGCATGTACGAGGACTTTGCCAGTGCAATTCCGGCGATGTCCGTTGACGGTAAGCAGTATGGTGTCCCCTATACTTACTACCAATGGGGTGTTTACTACCGCAAAGACATGTTCGATAAGTTCGGTATCGGCGTGCCCAAAACCTGGGACGACCTTGTTGCTGCCTCCAAGACATTGAAAGAAAATGGCATAGCACCATTTACTATCGGCACCAAATACCTTTGGACCGCTGCCGGATGGTTTGATTACATCAATATGCGTGTCAATGGGCTGGATTTCCACATTGATCTGATGGATGGCAAGGTTCCCTATACCGACTCGTGTGCGCGCGGTTTTTGCTAAATGGGATGAGCTTGTGAAGCCGGGTTACTACATTGATAACCATACGTCGTACAGCTGGCAGGAAGCCAGTCATTCCTTTACAAAGACCAGGCTGCAATGTACCTGATGGGTAATTTCCTGGTGGCCAACTTACCTGAAGACATGCAACAGAAAATGGGTTACTTCCAGTTCCCGTCAATTAACCCGGAAGTTGGTATGGCTGAAGATGCTCCGATGGATACCCTCCATATTCCGGCCAAAGCAAGAACAAGGAAGATGCGCGCCGATTCCTTGAGTTTGTTGCCAAAGCTGAGAACCAGCAACTGATTAACGAAGCTATGCTTCAAATCCCAACCAACAGCAAGGCCAAAGTGAAAGATGATCCTTTCCTTAATCTCGGGGTGAAAGTGTTGGGTGAAGCGTCTGGTACGGCACAGTTTTATGACCGTGACACGGACCCTTCCATGGCGAAAGAAGGCATGAAAGGTTTCCAAGAGTACATGGTTAACCCTGATCGTATTGACAAGATCCTTGAGCGTGTTGAAAAGGTGCGTCAGCGTATTTTTAAGTAAAAAACCCAATAAGTCATACAGCCAAGGCGGTGCAAAGCACCGCCTTTTCTTTGGGCGTAGGGTGAGGTCAGGCCGGCATCGTCCTTTTCTGGAGACGTTCCTCGAGTGTACAAGTTGTGCCATAGAATTCCGGTTAAAACATGTGGCCTTGTTCTTCCACAGAAATAAAAACAATCAGTCATGATGTAAATGCCAGCCACCGAAACAGACTAACAGGCCTGTTTGCAGCGGGTGAAAATCGGTTTTGTTAAGTCACTGAATTGGATTGCCTCCCTTTCAGAGCGTGCCGTTTTGAGATCATGGTTCCTGAAATCGCCGCTGCTGCTGCTAGTCTCTCCTGTCATCTTTTTGCCCTCAGCCGAACAGGAGACAGCCATGAATGACAGCACTGTGTTTGGCACCATGACGGGCAAATTCATTGATGATGGCCTTCCCCCGCGCTTTTTTACCCTGCGCTCGCGTAAGGGAATGGAGCTGACCTTTATGGATATCGGTGCAACGTGGCTGAGTTGCCGGCTCCCTGTCGGAGGCAATACCAGAGAGGTGTTGCTGGCGAGCCCGTCTCTGGATGCCCATTTCAGCCAGCGTGCCTACCTTGGCTCAACCGTCGGGCGATATGCGAACCGGATTGCCGGAGGCCGCTACTTCCACGAGGGGAAAACTGTCCACCTGGATATCAATCAGCCGCCAAATTGCCTGCACGGTGGCCGGCACGGATTCCATCGCCGACGTTGGCGGGCAAAGCAGGTTGATGACAGGCTGGTGGTGTTTTCGCTGGAATCCATGGATGGGGACCAGGGGTTTCCCGGTGCGCTGTGGGTAGATGTCCGGTTCGAGCTGATTGAAGATCTTTCGCTCTGCATTCACTACCAGGCGCAAGTCAGCAAACCCTGCCCGGTTAACCTGACCAACCATGCCTGTTTCAATCTCGCTGGCGCAGAGAGTGGGGAAGATATTCTGGCTCACCGTTTAATGATCAACGCCCGCCATTATTTGCCTGTTGATGAAACACAAATCCCGATCGGAGATATCACGCCGGTAGCCGGTTCGGTATTTGATTTCACCCAACCCAAACCCATTGGCCACAATATCGCGGCGGAGCCGGACCAAATGGTTGCCCGAGGGTACGACCATACTTTCCTGCTGGATGAAAGCTGCAAAGATGGGCTGGCACTGGCTGCCCGGGTAGAATCGCCGGATGGGCGGGTGGGGATGGAAGTAAAAACAACCAAACCCGCGTTACAGCTCTACACCGGGAACCTGCTGGATGCCGCCATTTCGCGCCGGGGTGACCGGTATTGTCGACACGCCGGGCTGGCGTTGGAAACCCAGTTATTCCCGGATGCACCAAACCACCCGGAATGGCAGCAGCCGGATTGTTTCCTCAAGCCTGACCAGATTTACCATTACCACACCATGTATCGCTTTTGTTTGTGAGATACCCAATCAACTCTCGCTGAAACCTGCGTGGGTATAATTAACCGTATTTTTCTGCGGCAAATATGTGTGTTTATGCGTAAAATTGGACGCAAAAATAGCCCCATACCGATTGGTATTAAGAACAAAAAGAGATTTATGCCTGCCAAGATTGATTTTGATGCGCTGAAAGCGGGTCAGTCGGTATTGTTTGGAAGTGAGTACACACTAAGCTTTATCCGCCAGTCTGATCTGAACGACATTGTAGAAACACTGCATGATGAAGAGGTCATTGCCTTTCTTCATTTTGCACCATCACCGGACTCCCTCTACGAAGCGTATTTTCAGCCGATTATCGCGGATACAGCCTCTCAAATTGAACGCGGGGAGTGGCCGGAAACACCGACGTTTACCCTCCGTGATAACAAAGGCAAGTACATGGGAATGGTCGGCCTACAGCCGGTGATTTTCCTGGAAGGCAACTACGAAATCGGTTACCAGTTTGCGCGCCATGCGTGGGGCAAGGGGCTGGCAACAACAACCTGCCGGTTTGCCACTGCCTTTGCGTTTGAAAAGCTACGCGCACACAAACTGGCTGCAGATTGCTACGCCGGAAACGCCCGCTCTGCCCGGGTTCTGGAAAAAACCGGCTTCCAGCGCGAAGGTGTGCAAAAAGGGTACTATCGCATCCACAATGGCTTTGATGACCGCCTGATTTATGGAATGACCTCCGAACAGTTTGCACGCCTGAAAGCATAAACCCCCTGTCAGCGTTTAATGGGGTTACCTTTCTATGGGGTGATCCCATGTTTGTCCTCCTCAATCAATCATTGAATAATATCTCTGGAAAATAATCTCGGTGTTCTTATCGCGTATTTTGTCAGTTTATTAATGCAAATAGTTGCATTTTAAATTGTGACTGGTGGCATTGCTGGTTAAATCAAAAACAGAATAAAATTTTATATATCAGGTGGGATATAAACCGCACTTTTTTATAAAAATATATTTCGTAATCGATAATATTTACAGTTCTGTCTATATAACCTAACTTATAATCACTTCATGGGAAAATAAAGGAATATGAGCGGATTTAAATGGAACCATTTCACATAATATAAAATGGTTTTATTCTGGAATTCGTGGACAAAACCTTTAAATAGAACTTGTGTATTAAGAGTGAGATATGCGGGATTTCATGATGAATGAGATGACTTTAATTGCGAAACCTTTCACAGACAAATTTATTGACCCTGAAAATAAAGAGGTTAAAGACAACCTTGATGAGATCACTCTGACCGAAACGAGTCATCCCACAGTAATAACGATGGGAATCACGGTCGAATTTAAAAATATCTATGATGCTGGTGTGATAATTATTCAAACTGATTGCGATCATTGGGCAAAGTTATGCTTCGAGTATTCGACTGAATACCAGCCGACAGTGGTCTCTGTCGTTAACAAAGGCGTATCAGACGACTGTAATTCTGTTCCTATTGAAAGTACTCAATGTTTCTTTCGAGTGGCACTGCTCACCGAATCTATCGCTTTCTATTATTCGACTAACAACGAAAAATGGAACATGGTTAGGTATTTTAGTTTGCAAAATGGTGAGTCAATAAAAACCGTAAGTATTGCAGCACAATCTCCGCAAGGTGATGGTTGCAGGGCCTTTTTTCAATCGATTGAGATTGAGGAAAGGGAAATAAAGAATGTCAGAGATTGTACTTGAATTTAAATGTTAAAATTTATCATTACGACACTTACATTCAAATAAAAGATGTCGGCTTGGCGATTTTCAGTGAAGGGCTATGGACAAATCAACTCCCTGATTTACCAAGCCCTGTTTTTCATCTCTTAAAATCAAATTATCTGTCAGAGATTTATTGGATCTTCTTTCTCCCCGCTGATGTCAAGCTCAGAAAACCATGCCTGAAATTCCCCGTCATTGATTAAGCCTTCGCGGGCCAAGCTGGTAAGTGCTGCACCGGCGATGTAGCATTCACTGACCTCAAAATGGTCCCTCAGCACGTCTCTTGCTTCACTGAGTCCGTAGCCATCAGTGCCCAGGCATGTATAGGGGAGCGGCATCCATTTGGCGATGCTGTTGGGCAGTGCTTTCATGTAGTCGGTTACTGCCACGGCGACCCCTTTAGAACCGGCAAACAGAGTGGCGATATTGGATGCCTTAACCGGAGCATCCGGGTCAATCCGGCTTTGGCGCTCACAGGCTTCGGCATTTCGTGCCAACTCGGTGTAGCTGGTCATGCTCCAGATATCGGCAGCAATGCCTTTGGCTTCCAGCCAGGCCGCAGCTTTGATGACACTTTGCATTACCGCACCGCTTCCCATCAATTGCACCCGGCATTCACCCTCAGTCAGACTTTCCTGCCACAAATAACCACCTTTAATGACACCTTCAGCAATGGTCTCTTCCTTGCCATCTGGCAGTGCCGGCATCGGGTAGTTTTCATTGTAGAGAGTCAGGTAGTAGAAGATGTTTTCCTGCTCGGAGTACATCCGGCGTATCCCTTCGCGGATGATAAAGGTGATTTCATAGGCGAAGGCCGGGTCGTAACTTAGCAGGTTCGGGAACGTTGCGGCAAGAAGGTGGGAGTGCCCGTCCTGGTGCTGCAATCCTTCGCCGTTCAGGGTCGTACGACCGGCGGTTGCACCAAGAAGGAAGCCTTTTGCCATCATATCGCCGCAGGCCCAGACCATATCGCCGACACGCTGGAAACCGAACATAGAGTAATAGATATAAAACGGGATGGTCGGAATACCGTGCACGGCGTAAGCGGTTCCTGCGGCCATAAATGACGCCATCGCCCCGGCTTCACAAATCCCTTCCTGAAGGATCTGCCGTCTTTGGCTTCGCGGTAGGGCAACATCGATTTGGCGTCTACCGGTGTATATTGCTGTCCTTCGCTGTTGTAAATGCCAGCGGCCCGGAACAAGGCATCCATCCCGAACGTACGCGCTTCATCCGGCACAATCGGGACCACATATTTGCCGATAACCGGCTCCTTGAGCAGTTTTGACAGCATCCGGACCATTGCCATGGTGGTTGATACAGCACGATCGCCAGAGCCGGACAACTGTTCAGCAAACAGGGAAAGTGAAGGTGGCTCCACCACCGGGCAATCCGGCTTGCGGCTGGGCAGGTATCCGCCCAATACCCGGCGTTTTGCGTGAAGGTAGCGCATCTCCGGGCTTTGAGCTTCCGGGACGTAAAATTCTGCGCTGGCGGCAGCGTCATCATCCAGTGGGATCCCGTGCTCCCTTGCTGCCTGGATTCGCTCATCCGGGGTCAGGGTTTTCTTCTGGTGGACATCGTTATGCCCTTGCCCGCTCGGGCCCATGCCGTCACCTTTTACGGTTTTCACCAGAATGACGGTCGGTTTGCCGCTGGCCTGCATGGCTTTGTTATAGGCGGCAAAGATTTTCTTCGGATCCTGCCCGCCACGTTTGATATGGCTGATTTCTTCATCCGTGAGGGAGTTCATCATGGCTTCCAACTGCGGGTTCCCACCCACCCAGTGTTCGCGCTGGGCACCACCGGACATTACAGAATACATCTGGTAGTCACCGTCGCGACACTCTTCCATCCGGTGGCGGAGAATGCCGTGGTGATCACGGGCGAGCAGGGCATCCCAGCCGCTTCCCCAAATCACCTTGATGACGTTCCATCCGGCTCCCCGGTAACTACGCTCCAATTCCTGGATGATTTTCCCGTTGCCACGCACCGGGCCGTCGAGACGCTGCAGGTTACAGTTCACCACCATCACCAGATTATCGAGCTTTTCCCGGGCGGCGATGTTGATTGTGCAGTACCTCCGGCTCATCCGACTCTCCATCCCCGATAAAACACCAGATACGGCCACCGTTTTTGGGTTTCAGGCCACGGTTCTCAAGGTATTTTGCGTAACGCGCCTGATAAATGGCACTGACGGTGGAAAGGCCCATTGACGCGTTGGGCATTTCCCAGAAGTCAGGCATGGAGCGAGGGTGGGGGTAAGAGCATAGCCCTCCTCCTTCCCCGAGCTCCCTGCGAAAGTTTCTCACCTGGCTGTCCGTCAGGCGTCCCTCAAGGTAGGCGCGGGCATAAATCCCCGGGGCAGCGTGGGGTTGGGCAAGCACCATGTCACCACCATAGTCCTCGGTACGGGCCCGGAAACAGTGGTTAAACCCGGTTTCGAGTACCGTGGCAGCACTGGCATAAGTGGCAATATGGCCGCCGACACCGGTTCCCTGATCATAGGCTTGCATCACCATCGCCATCGCATTCCAGCGGATAATGTTTTCCACCCGCTTTTCCATTTTCAGATCACCGGGATAAAGGGGCTGGTCGCTGACGCTGATGGTATTCACATAGGGTGTGTTTAGCGTGGCCTCATTCAGCATGACACCGGCCTGTAACGCATGATCCTGGAGAGTGCGGAGGATCTCGCGCACCCCGGCATCACCGAACTCATGCCGGATCACCTCAAGGGATTCGATCCACTCTTTGCGATCTTCTTCCATTTCCTGTTTCAGTTCACTGAGATTGCCGTATTCCATGACTGCCCCTTAGCGATGAGTTGGGTGAGTGCGTGCCGATTTTTAAGGTGATAACAATCAGATTAAGGATAATGCCTGTTCGAGATCCGCAATGATGTCTTCCGGGTCTTCCAGCCCGACAGAAATACGAATCAGGCTGTCGGTGATACCGATTTGTGCCCGACGCTCTGCGGGGACACTGGAGTGCGTCATCGAAGCAGGGTGCTGAATAAGGGTTTCGGTACCGCCAAGACTGACAGCCAGCTGGCAAATCCGGGTGGCATCCAGAACCCGGAAGGCTTCCGGCTCCCCTCCGGATATTTCAAATGAAAAGGTTGAACTGCATCCCTGGCACTGTTTTTTGTACAGGGCGTACTGCTGGCTGCCTTCTTCCAAAAAGCCGGCATAGTGCACCTGTGTGACTTTAGGGTGGCTGCTAAGGAACCTTGCTACCTGAGCGGCGCTGCGTGATTCGGCTTCCATTCGGATTTTCAGGGTTTCGAGTGAGCGGAGCAGCAGCCAGGCCGTCTGCGGGTCCATATTGGTGCCAAAGATATTCCTGAAACCGCGGATCTGTGTGATGAGTGCTTTGTTGCCGGAGCAACTGCCACCCACCAGATCGGAATGGCCGCCGATGTATTTGGTCAGGGAGTAAAGGCAGACATCTGCACCATGCCGGAGAGGCGTCTGGAAGACCGGACCGCCCATGGTGTTGTCCACCACTATCTTGGTGCGCTCACCTGCTGCATTGGTCAGCGTTTCTGCTACCTTCCTGCACGCAGCGATGTCGATAAGGTGGTTGGTAGGGTTGTCAGGGGTTTCCAGCAAAATCACCGATACCGTACCCAGATCCCGCGCTTTGGCGACAGCCGCTTTCAACCCTTCGATGCCCTCCTGGGCAATGAAACCGACACTCTGGATATTCATTTTCGGCAAGATAGCGTTCAGAAGGGTATCAGTACCGCCATAGATTGGCTCAGAGTAGATCACCACATCGCCGGGCTGGGAAAGTGCCATCAGCGTGGATGAAAGGGCAGACATTCCGCAATTGGTAACCATGCAGTCCTCTGCGTCATCCCACACCGCAATACGCCCTTCCAGGATCTCCAGCACCGGATTATTAAAGCGGCTGTAAATCAGCCCCGGCTCGAGATTATCCGGCATGGGAACTCGGCCGGAAGCATAGTTAAACAGATCTTTTCCCTGCTGAGCTGACTCAAACACAAAGGTCGAGGTCTGGAACTGGGGACACTTTACTGCACCCTCAGACAACATCGGGTTATAACCGTAATGCATCATCTGGGTTTCCGGAGACAGCTTCTTATTGCCGATGTGAGTAAGCTTTGACATGACCATTCCTTGTTATCAAACTGTTACTTTGGAATTATGGCGCAATGCTCTGGCAATATGCTGGCAAGTTATAGCTGGAATTGAGGTGTAATTGGCAGAATCTGCCAACAGGAGAAGTTATGGATAACATCGACCGGAAGATAGTCAGGGAATTGCAGATGAATGCCCGGCTGACCAACCAGGAACTGGCAGACAGGGTAAATCTTTCCCCGTCCCCCTGTCTCAGACGGGTTCGCAAGCTGGAAAAGTCCGGCGTCCTTACCGGTTACACTGCCCGGGTTTGCCAGGAGGCTTATGGCTGTCGGTGATTGCATTTGTCAGCGTCAGGCTGGAAAAACAAAACGATATTTCGATGAAGGAATTTGAATCCGGTATCGAGGTTTTACCGGAGGTGATGGACTGTTACCTGATGACCGGCACCAGCGACTACCTGCTGAAAGTGGTCGCCGCAGACCTCAAAGCGTTCGAACACTTCATTCGCGATCACCTCACCAAAATACCGGGCATCGCAGCAGTGGAGTCGAGTTTTGCATTCAGCAATGTAAAACAGAATCCGGTTTACCCTTCAATAAATAGGTAGTGCGTATGGAATTACTTATTTCGCCCTTCCCCAAACTGCGGCAATTCATCAGTAATTTCATACCAGTCGGCTTTGTAGGCAGTGTAAATATGGACATCCGGGCGTTGGGGGATATCGCTTTCCAAAGTGCCAAGGGCAAATTCAACTAATGAACCGTCTGAGCCAGATGGTTCAAATGTCATGCTGGAGCCGCACTGGCTGCAAAATTGGCGGGTTGTGCCATTCGGGGCAATATAGGCTTTAAGAAGGTGTTCACCCGCAGTCCAGCGGAAGTTTTCGGCTTTGGCTTCTCCGAATGTAGCGAATGCCGCACCGTGGAATTTCCGACACATGGAACAGTGGCAATGGCCCATTGCCGGTTCAATTTCCGCAACTTCATACCGGACAGCACCGCAGAGGCACCCGCCGTGATAGGGAAAGGATTTTTCAGGGTGTTCAGCCATGGCCTGCTCCTTGTTATGGCGTTGCGTTTTCCTTGTGCGTGTTCCAACACTGCAAATATTACCTTGCCGCAAGTACCGTGCAGTGGCAACCGTTCCCCTGTCTTGAATCCCAGAAAGAGTCATAGTACTTCTGCCAAAATGAAGAAATTTATAATTCGGCTTTCAGTGTGAAATAAAAAGGCTTACTTCCAAGCGGTTTAAATAATTTCGACCATTGCAAATTTTTAAAATCAAAAGGATCTGTAGATAGACAACGTCGCAAGTTACTCCACACTGTTTGTCTGGTACCACATTAAGGTGATAGCTTTATTTCCTCTCGATAGCGCTGTTAATCATCCCTAAATTGAGCGCTATTTCCCCAACATGGAAGAAGGAGGAACGACGATAATGAGCCAACCTGATTTGCCGAATTCGGGTGTACTGCTTGAAAACATCCGATCTCTGCTCATGCAAGGAAGAAAACACGTCGCACAGGCGGTGAATACTGCGATGGTGCAAACCTACTGGGAAATAGGTCGCTTGATTGTGGTAGATGAGCAGCAAGGGCAAAGTCGTGCTGAATACGGAAAACAGGTACTCAAAAATCTATCAATCTCTCTAACAAAGGAGTTTGGTAAAGGTTTTGATGTCTCCAATCTCCGATATATGAGGTTGTTTTACCTGGCTTTTCCAATTCGTGACGCAGTGCGTCACGAATTGAGCTGGACAACCTGCATCAATAATACGCAAGCTTGCTTTGCTAACTCAGAAAGGAAATCCAGATGTTGATGTTTAACTGCCACAGAGCGACCTCAGAGTTTGGGTATGTGCAGTTGCCGCAAGTGCCGTGCAGTGGCAACCGTTTCCCTGTCTCGAATCCCGGAGTATGATGGCGTAACGCAAATAAAGAATAACAGGCCGACAACAGGCAAGGAGACAGGATGAGCACCATCTTCACCAAGATTATTGATCGTGAGATCCCGGCAGATATCGTTTTTGAGGACGACAATGTTCTCGCTTTTCGTGATATCAACCCTCAGGCACCGGTTCACGTGCTGATCATCCCTAAAAAATGCATTCCAACCATTAACGACATCCAGCCGGATGATGAAGCGCTAGTAGGCAAGCTGTTTACCACTGCGGCTAAACTGGCGAAAGAGTGGGGCGTGGCAGAAGACGGCTACCGTGTGGTGATGAACTGTAATGAATACGCCGGCCAGACGGTATTTCACATTCACCTGCATATGCTGGCCGGTAAGCCAATGGGCTGGCTCCTTACACCGAAACGCTGAAGCAGCCGGTTTAAGGTCTAAAATACGGCTAAGCTCCAGATAAAGGGTAACTGAGGTTGCCCTTTGTTCTTTTCAGGCTTCCAAAAACATCAACCATTAAGGAACCCTCATGTCAGCCACCCAATTTCTCAATGAACTGAATGCCAGCTACCTTGCCATTCACCGCACCAAGGAAGATTTTTTCTGGGATACCTACATGGGTACCAGTGATGACCATGCCGGTGCGGCAGAAGCGCAGACTCGCTGGACAGACTTCCTGAGCGATGCCTCACGGATTGCGGAAATCAAGGCACAGATTGAAGCGGCCGGTACCATCAGCGATGCCGATGAAAAGCAGGCTACACTCACTGGCCTCGAAGGCTGGCTGGCCACTTTTCAAGCCCATGCGATTGAAGCGGAAGAGGCGCGTTGGTTGAAAGCGGAACTCATTAAGTTCGAGGCAGTGCTTTTTGAGAAAAAACAGAACCATGTGATGACGTTTGTTGATGAACATGGTGAAACCGTAGAGGGTTCGTTGCCGGTTTTGGGGGCGGCAATCCGCACTAATGACCATGAAGCGGTTCGCCAGTCTGCCCACCAGGCGTTTCTCGATCTGGAACAGTGGCTGCTGCAAAACGGTTTCCTGGAATTGGTTAAGCTCCGCAACCGCTTTGCGCGCTCACTCGGGTACAAAAACTTCTTCGATTACTCGGTGGTAAAAACCGAGCAGATGACCACGGAGCAACTGTTCACCATTCTGGATGATTTTGAGCAGCGTACCCGGGATTCCCACCTCCAGAGCCTGAAAAATCTAGCCACAGAAAAAGGTGAAGATGCGCTGTCCGGCCACAACTTTATTTTCTCCTTTGCCGGGGATGTGATGCGTGACCTCGACCCTTATGTCCCGTTTTCCCAATCCCTGCGACGTTGGATTGAGTCTTTTGGCCGCCTGAACATTGATTATTCCGGTGCTGACCTGACGCTGGATCTTCTCGATCGCAAGGGGAAATACCAGAACGGTTTCTGTCACGGACCGGTGCCGGCTTTCTATGACCGGGGTGACTGGGTTGCTGCCAAGGTGAATTTCACCAGCAATGCCAAACCGGATCAGGTGGGAAGTGGCTATGACGGTATCAATACCCTGTTCCATGAGGGCGGGCACGCGGCACACTTTGCCAATGTGAAAATGAATGCGCCGTGTTTTTCGCAAGAGTTTGCGCCAACATCAATGGCCTATGCTGAAACCCAGTCGATGTTCTGTGACAGCCTGCTGACCGATGCCGACTGGCTGAAGTTGTACGCGCTGGATGCCGAGGGCAACCCGGTACCGGATGCGGTCATCCAGGCGATGGCAAACAGCCGCCAGCCATTTAAAGCCTACGAAGAGCGCAGCATTTTGGTGGTGCCGTACTTTGAGCGGGCGCTGTACCAATTGAGCGATGAAGAACTGACACCGGAGCGTGTAACAAAACTGGCTCGCGATACGGAAAAATCCATCCTTGGCCTGGCATGCAGCCCGCGCCCGCTGATGGCGATTCCGCACCTTTTATCAGATGAAGCTGCATGTTCTTATCAGGGCTACCTGCTGGCACATATGGCGGTATACCAGACCCGGGCATACTTTACCGAGAAGTTTGGTTTCCTAACCGATAACCCGGAAATTGGTCCATTGCTGGCCAGACACTACTGGAATCCGGGCAACAGCCTTTCCCACAACGGGACAATTGAGAGCCTCACCGGTGAAGGCTTTAACGCCAAGTACCTTGCCGATGTGTGCAACCTTTCTCCAGAAGAGGCCTGGGCAAGCCAGAAACAGAAGATTGACGCACTGGCAAGTCGGGAACGGGCAGAGCCTGCACCGCTGAATGCCACAATCCGAGTGGTGGACGGAGACAGGGAACTGGCATCAAACCGGGTGTCGTCCGATGATGAAATGTGCGCGGCATTTGAAGGATATATTGCACAGACGTACGGCAGATAGCCTCTACCGGTTAACATCGCTGCGAAATATAAAAGTCGGATGGATTCCGGCTTTTTTACGTTATTGAGCCCGAACGTAATTAACGGCAAATGAACCCCTCGCCGCGTTGAAGTGTATCTGATACGGTAAACACGTCTTTAACGGTAAAAGGATCTACCGTGACTGAAGCCTCCCGCGCAGCGACCCCGACTGTCCTGAAATGGATTGGCACATTCCTCCGGCCTTACCGACAGCAAGTGGTGGCCGCCATTGCCTTTCTGTTTATCGGCTCCCTTGCCTGGCTGGCACTGGGGCAGGGTGTCCGGCTGATGGTGGATGAAGGCTTTCTCTCCGGCAGTACCGAGCGCCTGAACCAGATTGTGCTGTTTATTCTGGGCATCACTTTACTGAGTGGAGCCGCTACATTTTGCCGTTTTTACCTGATGAGCTGGCTGGGGGAGAGGGTGAGTGCCGACATCCGGCTTCGTGTTTATCACCAGCTTTTGCAGCTTTCCCCGGCGTTCTTTGCCCGTGAGCGTACCGGCGAGGTAATCAGCCGCTTTACCGCAGATACCACCCTTTTGCAGACCGTGGTCGGCTCTAACCTTTCTATGGCCTTACGCTCCGGGGTGTCGGTTATCGGCGGCATGGTGATGATGGGCTTTACCAGCCTGAAACTGACCGGCCTTGTGTTGCTTGCGGTGCCTTTGGTGCTTGTCCCGGTTGGTGTGCTCGGGCGCAAGGTGCGTCGTCTTGCCCGGGCGAGCCAGGACAAAGTGGCCGACCTCGGCGCGCATGTTGATGAATCCCTCCACGAAATCCGCACTGTACAGTCTTACGGCCATGAATCCCGGGATAACAAGGTGTTTGCCAGCCGGGTGGAAGATGTCATGGACGCCGCCCGAGGCCGGATCCGTTACCGGGCAATGCTGATTGCGTCAGTCATGCTACTCAGTATCGTCGCCATTGTACTGGTGACCTGGGTCGGGGCGCACAGTGTGATGGGGGGAACGCTTTCTGCCGGTGAGCTTTCCGCCTTTATGTTTTATGCCGTGCTGGTTGCCGGTGGCGTCGCAACCATCAGTGAAGTGATTGGGGATATTCAGCGAGCAGCGGGGGCAACCGAGCGGCTTATTGAACTCTCTGAAACGCAGCCGGATATTGTTGACCCCGTGCTTCCCAAATCCTTGCCAACGCTAGTTCGGGGTGAAATCTCGTTTGATCAGGTTGAGTTTGCCTATCCCGGTGAAAAGGAAGCTCCGGTATTTCATCAGCTGTCCTTCGATATCCGGCCGGGTGAAAGGGTTGCACTGGTGGGGCCGAGTGGTGCAGGTAAAAGTACGGTGTTTGCGTTGTTGCAGCGTTTCTTTGAACCCCAGGGCGGGGAGATTTCCTTGGAGGGTAAGCCGGTCGATTCCGTCTCCCTTGAAGATCTCCGCAAGCAATTTGCCCTGGTGCCGCAGGAGTCAGTGATTTTTGCTACTTCTGTTTTGGAAAACGTCCGTTACGGTCGACCGGATGCCACCGAAGCGGAAGTTGAGGAAGCGTGCCGTGCCGCCCGGGCCGATGAATTTATCCGGGAATTGCCCGATGGTTACCAGACACAACTGGGCGAGCGTGGGGTCAGGTTATCCGGCGGGCAGAAACAGCGTATCGCCATTGCCCGGGCTATCCTTGCTGACCGCCCGGTGCTATTGCTGGATGAAGCAACCAGCGCACTGGATGCGGTGAGCGAGCACCATGTCAAACAGGCACTGGATACCTTGATGGAAGGTAAAACCACCCTGATTATCGCCCACCGGTTGGCAACCGTGGTAAATGCCGACCGGATTTTGGTTCTTAACCGCGGCCAGCTTGTTGCCAGTGGCACACACGATGAACTGATGGACAGCAGCCCGCTTTACCGGGAATTTGCGACCCTTCAGTTGGTCGATGGGGGCATGCGCACGTCGGGTGACGGTTTAAGGCTTTCGGGCAGTTAGCCTCCAGCGTTCATGACTACCAAATTTGTGGGGCGCTTGTTCTCGGAACTACGCCCCTTTCTACGCCCATATTTCCCTTCTTGAAGATGATTTTTCTTTTCCCGGCTTGGCGAAAAATAGAACGGTCGAAAATCCCTACAAGAAGGAAATAATATGAAAAAAGGACATCTTGCCCTGGCGATAGCGCCTGTTTTGCCGGGTTCACGGCCTTCGTCTCCGCCGCGCCACTTACCGAAGCGCAACGTTGCGAAGCCCCTTTCCAACAAAAAGCTAATGACCTGCGTATCTACCAAGTCATGGTTGAGAGTTTTGTGGATGGCGACCCAAGTATTGGTCATGGCACCGGCTACGGTACCAGTCACCACAACGGTGACCTGCAGGGTGTGATTGATTCGCTCGATTACATCAAATCGCTGGGAATGAATGCGATCTGGCTGACGCCGGTCTTCCATTCCATCCCGGTTGAAGGCAGAGCCACTGGGCTGACAGGCTGGATGCCACCGGCTATTTTGCCAGTGACTATTTCAGTATCGACCCGCGCTTCGGCACTCTGGATAAAGCCAAAGAGCTGGTGGACAAAGCCCATGCTAAAGGGCTGTATGTGTTCTTTGACGGTGTATTCGGCCACCACAAAGGCAACGTGAAGCCTTCCCCGTCCGGCTTGTTACCCGCAGGGGAAAGCAACCCGGTCAGTTACCCGGAAAGCCTCGCATTTTACAAAGAAGTGGCAACCTGGTGGGTGAAAGAGCTGGGTATCGACGGCTGGCGACTGGATCAGGCCTATCAAGTACCGGTGGAATACTGGCAGGAAATCCGTAGTGCTGTCGAACAAACCAGCCAGTCCGTTACCTACAAAAATGCAGAGGGCGAAAATGTCCACCCGCTGGGTTATATGGTGGCGGAAATCTGGAACAACGAAAGCACTATTACCGGAACGGGTTATGGCAGCGATGATCAGCCTGCGCTTTGCTCTGCATTTGACTTCCCGATGCGATACCGGGTGCTGGAAACCTTTGCGGTTAATGAAAGTGGTGTGGGCGGCCGGGGTGGTGACTGGCTCTCAGAAGATGGATCTTCACAGCGTTTACCCGGCGCACGCTCAGCCAAACCTGATGCTGGCAAACCATGATGTACTCCGCCCCGGCGATCTGTTGCAGCGCGGAAACATTGCCAACCCGGATGATGCAGAATACTGGCAAAGGCTACGAGCGCCTATTCATTCCTCGGTGCTTACACCGGCCCGGTAACCCTCTACTATGGAGAAGAAATCGGTGACGAGGTGCCAGAATTTGCACAGAAGTGGGACAAGGACAACTGTGCCATCCAAGGTTACTGCGATGACCACGTATCCCGCACCAGTGCCCATATTGACGGGGTGACGGCGGAGCTGACCCCGGATCAGGCAGCGTTCAAAAGCTATATCGCAGATCTGATGAAGCTCCGCGAGAAATACAACGCACTTTCCGAAGGCCAGAGAACGGCGGTTGTTGCGGAGAAAGGCTCTACGTTGATCACAAGGCATCACCGGGTGAGTCGCTGCTTTATGCGGTCAGCACGCAATACGGCAATCAGACGATGGTGCTGACTGAAACACAGGCAGGCTCATTAGGCGTGCTGAAAGACCTGTTATCCGGGGAACAGTTTGAACCGGTAAGCGGGAAATACACCATCCCAATGAAAGGCTGGCAGGCGCGTTACCTGCTTATTGAAAAGCCGGGCAAACTCACTGTGGCAGACAAAGCCAAGCAGACCCTGACCGGTGACGGCTTCCTGGCTCAATGTGATAACCCGGTGGTGGAAGGCAAGCAGCCGCTGGACAGCTCGCTGTACGTGGTGGGAGATTTTGCTGACTCGGGTTGGAAACAAGTGGCGAGCCGTGAGTTCAGTTACCGTGGCAATAACACCTATCAGGCTGTTATCGAGGAAAAAGCTGGCGCTTATAAAATGCAGTTTGCCTCCGCCACCTGGAACCCGCAATTTACGGCAGAAGGGCTCACCCTGAAGCCAACGGAAACCGGCATCCTGAAAAAAGGCGGCTATGGGCAGGATACGGCAGTGACCCTGCCGGAAAGTGGCCGCTATGTGTGGAGCCTGCAATTCACTGACACTGGCTTACCTGAGCATATATCCGTATTTAAGTGTCAGTAAACTAAAGACAAAAAGGACCTGCGGGTCCTTTTTGGGGCCAGGGGCATGTTGTTTCCATCAGCGACAGGATGATTCCCGGAGCTTTGGTGTAGAGGTTCATCTCACTCCAGCTACGGTCAATCTCTTTGGGTGTACTTTGCCCTTCTCCGCGAATATGTGACTGTGCATAAACCAAGCATTGCCCACCGGATGACAAAGGGATGAAAAAGGGTGATTGATCGCGTCTTCCAGTGTTTCCGCTTTGGGTAGTTTTTTTGCACCGGCGAGTGCGTTGTAAACGTTCAGTCCCATCGCGATAACAAGCTTCGGCTGGATAGCTTTGATTTGTGGCAGTGCAAAGTCCAATGCGGAATTGATCAGGAGTTTTTCTGGGATAGTGGTGGTAAATGCACCGGGTTTGACGAATGGAAAAAGCGTGGTGCAATACGTGTCGCAAAGGTGCTGACCGAGGTGGGTATTCAACAGCCTTTCCAGCGTGTCTTGTGTTGGCAGTTCTGGATCCAGCCCGTGGCGAACCAGTGCCGCGACCAAAGGGCCAGCAAGGTACTCGTCCGGACACCAGTCTTTGAGAATGATCATTACTTCAGCATTAAGGTTACTGGCAGATTTTGTGTACGGCGAAACCCATTCACATTCGTAAATAGAGCCGTGGTATTCGCCAATGCTGTGATAACCAGCCGGGACAAGGTAGCGGCGTTTTCGCGCAAGCCGGATGAGTTTGCGGTATTTTTCTGCCGTGGAGTGGCGGTTGTTCAGTGGATTGGAGTCGTATCCTGTTGTGTGGAGCATGTTGGAAAAGTTACCTGGAAAAACGGGGCCGGTTATGCAGCTAACCGGCAATTGAAAAAAAGACTAAGCGACGTCAAGCATTCCTTTGTCTTTGATGAAATCAATGATGGCCGGAATACCTTCACCGGACTTCATGTTTGCAAAAACATACGGTTTTTCCGGTCGCATCCGTGCTGTGTCTTCTCTCATGACGTCGAGTGAGGCACCCACGTAAGGAGCGAGGTCGATTTTGTTGATCACCAGCAGATCTGAGCGGGTGATACCAGGGCCGCCTTTGCGGGGAATCTTCTCGCCTTCGGCCACGTCGATAACGTAGATGGTGAGGTCAACCAGCTCCGGGCTGAAGGTGGCACTGAGGTTGTCGCCGCCGCTTTCTACAAACACCACATCGAGGTTTTTATGTCGGCGGGTAAGGGTTTCAACCGCCGCCAGATTCATTGACGCATCCTCACGGATGGCGGTATGTGGGCAGCCGCCGGTTTCGACACCGATGATGCGGTCTGCTTCCAGGGCTTCGGCGCGGGTCAGGATTTTGGCATCTTCCTGGGTGTAAATGTCATTGGTGACCACCGCCATTTGGTAGTCGTCACGCATGGCTTTGCAAAGCACTTCCAGCAGCGCAGTTTTCCCTGAGCCGACCGGGCCGCCGACGCCGATGCGCAATGGCTGCTTGCAGTCTGATAGTGGAGTCATTGTCATATTTAGACCTTATGAGCGGTATAAACGGGTGTATTGGTTCTCGTGACGGCAACTGGCCATTACCTGTGAAGGCGCAAAACTGCCGATAGTGAAATCTTCGATCTGTCGGGCCATGTCCAGTGCATCAGGGATGCGTGTTGCCAGTTTCATGAGCAGATTCTGGCCATCTGTCTGACCAAGAGGAATCAGCTTGATGCCTGTCATAACGGCGTTTTCCAGCCAACACCAGAGATAGGCATTAAGGGCATCTTCAACAGGCAGGTTCCAACGCTGCATGGCCAGTGCAAAAGCCGCGACCTGCGTGCGGGATACCAATTCGTGCTCGGGTTCTGAGAGTGGAAGACCCAGCCCCGGAAGCAACCGGGCATAGGCGATACCTCGCTGTTGTTCTTCATACCGGAGCTCCCGGGTTTCCCGGCTTGCAACCAGAAAATCGCACCAAAAACCTGCCAGTGAATAATCGCCGTCACTGAGAGCATGGTACACGCGCAGCAGCACCGGGATTTCGAGGCCAGCCTGGGAGGCGAACAACAGGCTTTCCAGCCATTCTCCCAGACTGGCGCTGTCTGATACCCACCCCTTTTCAATGGCCCACTCCAGTCCCTGCGAGTAGGTGAAACCACCTACCGGCAAGGAGGGGCTGACCAGTTGATAGAGTTTCAACTGGGCCTTCAGGGATAGCCGGGATTCAGTCATGGCTGTCGCTGTCGTGGCTGTGTTCATGACTGTGCGTTTGTGCGTGGTGATGACCGTGAGTATGACCACCACTGCTGCCACCGTATGCACCGGGCTCCGGCTGGAATGGTGCCGTTTCGGTTTCAACAGAAAGGCCGAGGCCCCGGACCATATCATCCAGCACATGGTCATGAAGGTATCTGCACCAACCGGCCTCTACCTGAAGAGGAACATGGCGGTTGCCGAGGTGGTAGCAGGCCCGGGCAAGCAGCACAGCATCATGCTGCGTACCGTAGAGACGGTTTCATCCGCCGCGATCACCTCAACGATCACCCATCGTCTGCAGACAGCAGGGTTCCGTGCTCAAGCAACTGGCCCCGGGGCAGGAATAACCCTGCCTGTCGGCCATCAGAGAGCGTGATTTTCAGGCGGCTTTTGGTACGGTCAGACATGGTCAGCCTTACCTGCGCATCAGCATGGCCTTTCGCGGGAGTATTTGGGTTAACTTGATCATGGTTGTCTCAGAACAGGTAGTAACGTTGGGTCATCGGCAGTTCTGCCATCGGCTCGCAGACCAGTGGCTCCCCGTCGGCCTTCACCTCATAGGTCTGGCTGTCGAGTTCAATTTCCGGTGTGTAGTCGTTGCGTACCATGTCTTTCTTTTGCACATTCCGGCAGCCTTTTACCTCACCGATAAGGCGTTGAAGGCCCAGTTTTTCAGGGATACCGGCTTCAATCGCCACCGTTGGCAGAAAGGTCATGGACGTAGCAGCACGCGCTTTACCCATCGCGGCATACATCGGACGGAAGTGAACCGGTTGCGGGGTTGGGATGGCTCCATTGATGTCTCCCATTGGGGCCCAGGCAACCATGCCACCTTTCATGATAAGCGCCGGTTTCATACCAAAATAGGCGTAATCCCAAAGCACCAGATCCGCCAGCTTGCCCTTTTCAATGGAACCCACTTCGTGGCTGATACCGTGAGCAATAGCCGGGTTAATGGTGTACTTGGCGACATAACGCTTGAGGCGTTCGTTGTCGGAGTAGTCGCTGTCACATTTTAGCGGGCCACGTTGCACCTTCATTTTGTGGGCGCACTGCCAGGTACGGGTAACCACTTCACCCACCCGGCCCATCGCCTGGGAGTCGGAGCTCATGATAGAGATTGCGCCCAGATCATGCAGGATGTCTTCTGCTGCTATGGTTTCACAGCGGATGCGGGATTCAGCAAAGGCCACATCTTCCGGGATGGATGGGTCCAGATGGTGGCAGACCATCAGCATATCCAGGTGCTCATCAACGGTGTTCACCGTGTAGGGCATGGTTGGGTTGGTGGAAGCAGGGAGAATGTTTGGCTCTCCGACCATGCGAATAACATCCGGTGCGTGACCGCCACCTGCGCCTTCTGTGTGGTAAACGTGAATCACCCGGTCACCGATGGCGTCTTTGGTTGATTCAAAAAAGCCGCCTTCATTCAGGGTGTCGGAGTGAATGGCAACCTGCACATCCAGCTCATCAGCAACATTCAGGCAGTTGTTGATGGCCGCCGGTGTCGCGCCCCAGTCTTCATGCAATTTGAGGCCAATAGCGCCGGCATAGACCTGCTCACGAACGGCTTCCGGCAGGCTGACATTGCCTTTGCCCAAAAGGCCAACGTTAATCGGGAGTTCATCTACGGCCTGTAACATACGGTGCATGTTCCAGATCCCCGGTGTGATGGTTGTTGCTGTCGAACCATCAACCGGACCGGTTCCGCCGCCGATCAGTGTGGTGACACCGTTGCACAGTGCATCGGCTGCCTGCTGCGGGCAAACGAAGTGAACATGGGTATCAATACCACCGGCGGTCACAATGCGGCCTTCACCGGCAATGGCCTCGGTTGCTGCACCGATAACGATATCCACGTCGGGTTGTGTGTCCGGGTTACCGGCTTTGCCTATACCGGCAATGCGGCCGTCTTTGATGCCGATATCAGCTTTGACGATGCCCCAGTGATCGAGAATAAGGGCGTTGGTGATTACTGCATCAACACAGTCTTTTGCCACTGCCTGGCTCTGACCCATGCCATCACGGATAACTTTGCCGCCACCGAATTTGACCTCTTCACCATAGCGGGTGAAGTCTTTTTCAACTTCCAGCATCAGGTCTGTGTCAGCAAGGCGAACCCGGTCACCGACGGTTGGGCCGTACATTTCGGCATACGTTTTTCTTGAGATTGTGGTCATTGTTATTTCTCCAGATCACCCATGACTTTTCCGCTGAAACCAAAGACGCGGCGATTGCCCGAAATGGCAACCAGATCCACAGTGCGGCTCTGCCCCGGTTCAAACCGGATTGCCATTCCTGCCGGGATGTTGAGGCGATATCCGTATGCCTGCTCACGATTAAATGACAGCTCTTCATTAACTTCGTAGAGTGGTAGTGAGAACCGACTTGTATCGGGCGGTCACCAAGGTTTGCAACAGGAATTGAACGGCTTTCATAGCCCTGGTTAAGTTCAATGGCGCCCAGTTGGTCATTGACCAGTATTTCTCCGGGAATCATGGCTTGCTCCTCAAAGAATGGGTTCGTGCACAGACACCAATTTGGTGCCATCCGGGAATGTACATTCGACCTGTACGGTGTGGAGCATCTCTGGCACTCCTTCCATTACCTGGTCTGCGGTCAACAGTGTGCGCGAATAGTTCACCAGTTCAGCCACGGTTTTACCTTCGCGTGCCCCCTCCATAATGGCGCAGCAGATGAAAGCTTCCGCTTCTGGAATATTTAATTTGATACCGCGTTGAAGGCGGCGTTCTGCAACCAGCCTGCGGTGAAAAGCAGCAGCTTGTCTTTTTCTCTGGGTGTGAGTTTCATTGTTCTTCCTCAGTTCGGGTTAGGTGAAGTGGCTAAGCCGGATCAGGTTGTCCAAATCCGGGGTTGCTCCGGCCGAGATCCGTACCAGTGCTGCCGCGTTTGCTGCCAGCCTTTCACCAAACCCCGCATAATCGCTTCTGTCTGGTAGCCAAGTGCCCGTACAGCCAGAAGATCGTCAATCCGGGTGACACCAAACAGCGTGCGGTCTTGCTGTGGGTGGTTGTTTACCAGCAGGTCTTTTATTTGTTGCTCCAGCGCATCGTCTGCCGGTGTGATGTACATGGTGGCGCTCATCGGATACCCGCGCATAACCGCAGCACCAGGGAAGGCGGAAGTTGCTGAAAAATGGAGATTTTCAGTCAGTAGCAGCCTGCCGTCTTTTCGGATAAAACTGTGTCCGCGCAGTTCCCCAGTATCAAAAGTTTCACCCAGAGCCGGTCTGCCAAGCACTGGATATCCCAGAAGACCAGGCGGGCATTACCGTGCAACTGAATGTCGGTTACCAGCCGGGCATTGGCACCCGGGAAGAAAATGTTCTCCATCGGCAACCATTCCAGAGTGCTGTCTTCACTGACACTCAGACGCACGCGTTGCGTGCTGGTTTTTCCATTACTGCGGTAAAACTTGGTCGCTCCCGGCGTGGTGAGCAGGGCATGGCCACCGTTTGTTGCTGTCACATCAAATGTCAGTTCGTCACCGCCTACAACACCACCGGGCGGGTGGAGGAGATAGGTGTGACATATCTGTCCTTCCGGGAAATATGTCCGCTGTACCGTCAGTGGCCCACGTTGTTCCCGTTTGATCAGCCGGGTTTTTCCCCGGTGAATTCCGTATTGAAGTTTAAGTTCGGCTTGCCAGCCGTTGGCGTCTTGCTCGGGGCCAGATACCAAAGAGGCAATAAACGCCTGAGTTTGCGTTTTCATATCTGTCAGCCGTTTGAATGGTTAGGAATCAACCTTTGCAGTGCAAAACGCGGCTATCAGTCAGATTCGAATTGTGATGTGCCTGAGAAACAGGCGATGTTGAGTTGTCCCCAAAAAGGGAGACCGAGGATATCAGCCAGGGCTGTTGCAGGTGGGAACAGTACATCGTTGGCAAGCGCAACGGCTCTGAGCCAGCAAATACTGTATTGTGTATACAAAATAAACATAGTCTTGAAATGGTTACCGGATAGGAGATTACGCTGAAAGGTAATGCATCCGTCTGGTATAAGGTCGTCGTACAGAAATATGCAAAAAATAGTGTCAAAGGACATTATACCCAAGCCACCTCAAGATGCAGTTTTCAGCGAGAGGTGGTATGGGTATAAACTCTTTTTCTAAAATACATATGTTGACGGAATTTGGTACCCCATCAGGGTTGTTCGATCCTGAATAACGAATAGTTGCATGTTAAATACTCCTTTATGGGTGGATTTATCTATATGAAATTTAAAATAAAAAATTAACTTGAAACCAAAAATGAAAAGATTGGTTTCATATCTCTGAAGGAAAACCCATGTTTGTTCCCTTAATAAAGCTCAATACTTTGAGCAATTATGCAGTGGGTGAAAGGCGACCAGATTGTACCGGTTACATTGATGTTATTTTGTTTTAAACAGGGAGATTAAATAGCTGGGAAAAAACGTTTTTATTGCGGGTAATAAATTATGGGTCTATCCAAATGCCGTTATTACCATGCTGCCAATAACGGTATGAAATTGCGTTGATTTACCTGATTGGTGTTGCTGCATGTTGACGTGAGTAACCGCTTTAGTGAAACGGTCGCTTTAGTGAGTTGTTACACTCGGGATAACGGGTGTGTGAACCTAAACACACCCGCGACAAGCACCTAGTCCTTAGTTTGGTAAATAGTTGGCTGCCAAATCTGCATTAATATTTCGGGCTGGGTAACAGGTTCAAAGCCAAATTGGTTATACAGACCATGTGCATCTCGCGTTGCCAGCATGATGCGCCGCAACCCTTGTAGGTCTGGGTGTGCTGGATGGTTGATACCAACCATTTACTCAACCCTTTCCCCCTGTGTGCCTCAACGACAAACACATCGGCGAGATAAGCAAAGGTCGCCTTATCCGTCACCATGCGGGCGAAGCCGGCCAACCGGTTTTGACCGTCCAGAATGCCGAAGCACAAGGAGTTATCCAGCCCTTTGCGAAGGGTTGCTTTCGGTATCCCGGCCGACCAGTAACTCTCTGACAGAAAGCCGTGGATGACCTCGAAGTCCATTTCATTCAGATCTGTCGTTATGCGGTAGTCCTGCATATTTCTTTACACATCCTGTGGTTGTTTTTAGCCGTTGTTTAATTCGTCCAGCGCCTTGATGTGTGCCGGAGTGATACCGCAACATCCGCCGACAATGGTTGCTCCGGCGGCGCACCACTGGCGGGCAAAGTCGAGATACTCTTTTGAAGTGATTTCCCGGGTTTCCTGCAATGCAAGGTTGGCGCTGTGCCCCGGCTGAATGGGAAGAAATGCGTTGGCGTAAGCGCCCAGCTGGACGTTGCTGTTTTGCGCCGCAAGTATTTTTGCCGCGGTTTCCAGCGCGGGTAACATCACTTCGGGGACCGAGCAGTTGAACAAAACGGCATCTGCACCGGCTTCAAGCGCCGCTTCTACAGCCTTGTCAACCGGCTCCCCCGACCGTAACGTCGGCATGCCACGTCGCTTTTCAATATGATCTGTGAGTGAAAATGCAAACCATCTTGGCAGGGTAGAGGCGTCCAAAACCTCAGCGATGGCCTGTATTTCAGCAATGGAGCTGATGGTTTCTGCCAGCCAGAGATCAACAAACGGGGCCTGGTTCTTAACCAGCTTGGACAAAATCGGCAATGCTGTTTCCCGGTTAAACAGCTCCGGCTTGTAACTGCCAAGTGGAGGCGGAATACAACCGGCGACACTGGCCGGGCCGTATTCATCTGCAGACTGGCGGGCAATGTCTGCTGCCAGATGGATAAGCGAATCCCCCCAATCCCGAAACCGTTCTTCACCCAGGTGAAAAGGGACACAGGCGTAACTGTTTACCGTAATCACGCCGCTTCCGGCTTCAAGAAAATGCTGGTGGGCTTTTTTGACTGTATCCGGTGCTTCAATCAGCGCTTCTGCGCTCCATTCCGGTTGCCGGAACGGGGCTCCCATTCTTTGGAGCTCCCGTCCCATGCCGCCGTCCAGTATGGTAATGCTCATCTGTTGTGTTCTGCCTGAATCTGTAAAAGGTCCTTTCCCCAAATACAGCATTCATGGCGGCAAAACGCAATGCTAAATCAACCCAACCTGCTGCCAGAGAATATCTGCCGCAACAGCCAGAAGCATCAGGGAGAGACTGATATTAAGTGCCCGGAAAAAATGAGGGTTGTGGACAAGGCTGCCAAGACGGGTTCCAAGCAACACATAACTGGACGGCGCGCCAAACGCTAGGATCGCCAGAGAGACTGACCACACCAGAATCATCACGCCGTCAATGCCTGCCGCGGGAAACTGCACCGTAGTGATAGGCAGGATGGCAATGGGGGCTTTGGGGTTCAGCAGTTGCATAAAAAAGCCGAACTTGAAACCGGGCAAGTCGGTTTGACGAAGGGTGTCGGTTTTAACGGTGGAGCGAAAAATTTTAACCGCCAGGTAGATGATAAACACTGCACCAACCAGGCTGATAAACGGGCGGAGGCTTTCGGGTATGAGCAAGGCTCCGCCGAAGCCAAACAGCAGGAAAAGAAACAACATCGCCATACCAACACCGGCACAAAAAGGGAACAATACCCGGTAGGGATGGGAGAAACCTGCACCAAGACTAAGCAGGTTGACAGGGCCGGGGGTATACATAATGCCAAAGGCATACGCGAATATCTCAACCATAGAGAGTGCTCTTTGGGTTTTAGGGTGGGTTAGGCGTTGAGAAACAGTTGCTGGTACTGTTTGGGTGTCATGCCATAAATGGCTTGAAGCGCCGGTTGAAATGGCTGAGGTCGGAAAATCCGTAATCGAATGCCACATCATCAATGTCTGCTCCGTTTTCCAGAGCCTCCTTGGCCCGGTTTATCCGGCAGTTGAGGATATATTGGTGCGGTGTGATGCCAAACTGCTGGCGGAAAAGGCGAAGGAAGTGGTATTTCGATATTCCGGTTTCACGGGACAGATCATCCAGCGAGAGGTTTTTTGTCAGATTGGCGTGGATGAACTCCCGGCTTTGCTTAAGAAGGCGATCCGGGCGGCTGTTTACCGGGTTTTGTTCATACCTACCATAAAGCTGCGCAATGCGCTCTGCCAGTTGGAAGAGCGTACTTTCGTGGGCCAGTTTGTCGCTACTTTGATCTTCCGTCATCCGGGTCAGGGTGAGAATGTGTCCTGAAGTCGAATCCTTAATTAAATTATCTGAGATCCGAAAATCTCTGCTTTGCCGGACCCCGGCACTTTCAAGCATAGGTTCTAGCTGAGCCGGGTGAATATAGAGCATGCGGTAGTGGAGGGTATCGGCGGTGCCGGCGTGGCCGTCATGCACCTCACCGGGGTTAAATACGATAATGTTGCCTGGTGTGCTTCGATGAAACGCGCCGCTGGCGAAAAAATCCTGTCTTCCGGCAAGGGTGACACCAAAGGAATACTCCTCATGGGCATGTTTGCCATAACTGAAGTCATTCATCTGCGCCTGTAACGCAGTGACGTTTTCCAACTGGCGGTTTTTTACGAACTGGAATTGGTTGTCCTGTTTCATCGCCCTTTACCGTTTTTCTACAATGCTCAGACAGGTCTCAGAAAACAGTGTAGGCGAGCCGACATCCGCTTCGCTTGGATAAAATTGCTTATTTCGACTTACAACAGGCGGAACTTTAGCTAGTATCCAACATAAGCGAGACTTGCGCTAAGCTGATGTGAGCTTAGCAGGCCCTTACTGACTGCAAGATGAAAAATATACAAAAACGTTCAGTGAAGGGCCAATAAAAAGCATTCTTTCGGGAGGTAACTATTTTGCTTTTCTGAAAATTAATACTGCTCGGTCATCAAAGCTCACATACCCATCCTTGATTCCTTTCGTCGACTTGTGTTCGTTCATCATCAATGGATCACTTTTAATGACAGAAAACAACAATTCTTCATAGGATTCAATGCTACTATCTTTTGGATAAAAGTATCCGTCAGAACTAAGTTCAATAAGATTTGGTAAATATGAAAAATGCCAAACGTTGATTTTGTCTTCAGGCACATCAAATCCATCTATTGCCCAGTATTGGAATAATTCAGGAGCGTCAATATTGTTTTGGAAATCATATTGCTTTTTCAGCAAAGGAAGAATGTACTCTCTTCCCCAATCTTTGTTTTTTATTTCATCTTCACTCAGGCCAAGTGTCTTGAGGGTAAATGAACGAAGTTCACTGTTTAACACGTCTACAAGCTTTTCTGTTTCCCCGTATTGCTTTCCATCAATACGTGCTTTTGAATCTCCGATGCTCGCCAAAGTGTTGTTGGTAAGATCGTACCAGACAAGTGTCGATGTCGGTCTGAACAACGGATTGTTTTTGAAATCAATATTTGGGTATTTTTTGTAAAAATCCTGATAGCTGGTATTTATTTCTCGCACTACTTCTGCGGGTGATAAACCTTTTGGTAGGCTTGCGAAAACACTGTATATAATATCTCTTGCTACTCTGCCACCTTTTCTGCCATCATATTTTTCGCCTGATTTATCTGTTGCTCCATCAAATACGGCTAAATAGTAATCATTATAAAAAAGTCCGTCTTCAGTTACGATGTTCGCTTTATTTCCTTTTCCTTTTTTCCCTTCGATAAAGTATTCAATACTTCCTTGTGAAATATTTTCATATGTAAATGTGCTGTATGTTGTATTGTCCTCTGCCTGAGATGGAAGCGAAAAAAGAGACAAAAAAAATGCAGTTGAAAAATATCTTATTTTCATGATAAATCCTTTTACATTTCAGTTGATTTCGTTGAAATAAACAGGTTGTTACAATGCTTACCCATTTAGGTAAGCATCAATAAACAGCATTCTTTTAGTTAAAAGAACATCCTCTTTAGCGCCAACTCTAAACCTCTAATTTCGGCAAGTCCTTTCAACCGCCCAATTGCTGAGTAACCTGGGTTAGTTTTTTTCTTTAAATCGTCCAAGATCTGGTGGCCATGATCAGGTCGCATCGGAATGGGGCGAGAGTCACCAGATTGCAGCCGACGATGTTCTTCGGTAAGGATCTCCTTAACTACGTTGTACATATCCACATCGCCCCCTAAATGGGCAGCTTCATGGAATGACAAAGGGTTATCCTCTCGCTGGGTTGAACGCAGGTGGGTGAAATAGATCCGGTCACCGTACTTTTTGATCATGTCGACTAAATCATTGTCTCCGCGTACTCCGTAAGATCCTGTACACATAGTAATACCGTTCACCTGACTTGGAATTGCTTGAGTAAGCCATTCGATATCTTCAATGGTTGAAACGATGCGTGGGAGACCCAGAATCGGGCGCGGAGGATCGTCCGGGTGTACAGCAAGCCGGAGGCCATATTTTTCGCACACCGGCACAATCTCTTCCAGAAAATAGGCGAGATGCTGGCGAAGTCCGGCTTTATCAATATGTTGATATTTATCCAGCTGTGTCTGAAAAGCCTCTAAGGTGTACCCTTCTTCAGCACCCGGTAAACCTGCGATAATATTTTTTGTTAGCTTTTCAATGTCAGTTTGTGACATCTTTTCATAAAACGCTTTTTGCTTCAGCTTGTTCTTCGGCGCTATAACTGTCTGAGGCCCCGGGGCGTTTTAGAATGCAGAGCTCAAATGCTGCAAATGCAACTTGGTCAAAACGTAAAGCCCGTGAACCGTCGGGGAGGGTGTAATCCAGTTCTGTTCTTGTCCAGTCAAGAACCGGCATAAAGTTATAGCAAACTGTGTCGATGCCACATTCAGCCAGGTTAGCCAACGTCTGTTTGTAGTTCTCTATCCATCGGAGATAGTCACCACTTTTTGTTTTGATTTCCTCGTGCACCGGCACACTTTCGACGACAGACCAGTTGAGCCTTTTTCGCTTATTAGGGCTTTCCGGGTCAGGATCTCTTCTTTGGGCCACACCTGACCGTTAGGGATGTGGTGCAGTGCCGTAACAATGCCGGTTGCCCCAGCCTGACAGATATCATCAAGTGTGACAGGGTCATTCGGACCGTACCAACGCCAAGTCTGTTCCATTTTTTTACCTTACTACTCAAATTCTGTGTGCAGAAAGCCCGCCTTGCGAAATAGTGAAGGCATGCATTTTCCTCTGGTGGGAGGTCTATCGGCTGACTACGGACTTCCGTCAATCAGAGTTGATTGGAACTCTCGGCAATTCGTTTTTCCCGTTTCCATGATCGATCGGGTATGACTGAAACAGATATCCGTCGAAATTGGGGTCATCGATATCAGAGAGTTCCATCAATCTCTGTTTAACGTTTTCAAGGTGTTGCCACATGGCTTGTTTGGCACCAACAGGATCTTTTTTTGTCATGGCAGCGAGAATCGCTCTGTGATCTCTGTACCACTCTTTTCTGTAGGCTGTATCTGTTATCCGGACATGAAGTTGATGCCACATGGGGTTTTCCCGCATATGCCATATCTGGCGGAAGAATTCGACCAACACGCTGTTGTGGGTTGCCTCGGCAATAGCGAGGTGGAATTCCCTGTCGCCGTTTTCCTCTTCGCCAGTATTTTGGCCTTCAAGTCCCTGCTGTTGTAATTCCAATGCCTGACGCATTTTGACAATATCATTCGGCGTAGCCTGCAGTGCCGCAAATTCCGCAATGTTGCTTTCGAGCAACTGACGGGCTTGCAGCATTTCAAACGGCCCGACCATATTGCTGGTGTCTTGCGGTACCGAATTCGCTTTTGGCAACTGGACTACATAAACTCCTGAGCCTTTGCGAACCTCTATCAGGTTCTCCAGCTCCAGCATAATCAGTGCTTCGCGGACAACCGTTCGGCTGACGCCCAGCTTTTCAGCAATTTCTCGTTCCGGAGGAAGCCGCTCACCTATCTGATAGTGCCCGTCTTTCAACTGGTTGCGCAGAACCAGTCCTACTTCCTGATACGGTCTTTTTGGCTCAAAATGCTTCATGATGATATGTCTGAATATTCACACAAGGTCGATAACAGATATCATAGCAACCAATCGTAATTGGTCAACCATTCAAGCGATGGCATAATATTTTGGTGTGCCAGTTAAATAAACTGGCACACATGTCACTTATTCTACGGCTTTGATTCGATCAATCATTTCAGCCAATTCCGGGTTCTCCTCTTCAATTTTTGCGTACATTGGCTCTACAGCCCTGAGGAACTCGATTTTGTTAGCCTCAACAAAGGTTACGTTCATCTTTTCCGCTTTGGCTTTTTCAGTGGCTTCTGATTCCGCCCACAACTTTTTCATCAGTTCGGAGGAATCGGACGCCGCTTTCATCAATGCCGCCTGTTGCTCAGACGTCAACTTGTCCAGTGAAGCCGTCGAGATAACCAGCACGTCAGGCACCATAGTGTGCTCATCAAAGCTGTAATATTTGGCTACTTCACTGTGACGGCTGAGGCTGAACGACGGAATGTTGTTTTCAGCCGCATCAACAACACCTTGTTGCAACGCGGTATAAAGCTCACCGTATGCCAGAGGGGTTGGGTTGCCACCAAGGGCTTCAACCATTGCAATGGCGGAAGGGCTTGGTTGTACTCGAATTTTGAGACCTTTCAGGTCAGCCGGTGTTTTGATGGGCTTTTTCGCATAGAAACTGCGAGCTCCGGCGTCATAGTAGGTTACGCCGACAAAGCCTTTGTCGCGGGTCGATTCAAGGATTTCACGACCAATTTCGTTCGACTGAACGGTATGGAAGTGCGCTTTGTCGCGGAACAGATAAGGGAGGTTGAAAGCGGAATAGATGGGGTCAAATGCTTCAAGCTCCGCTGCGTTGGATTTCACCATATCCAGCGCGCCATTCTGCATAAGCTCCATAGATTCACGTTGCGTACCCAATTGCGCATCAGTAGATGCGGATACGTACCTCACCAGCGGTCAGTTCGCGCACATCTTTTGCCATTTGTGTCATGGCTTTGTGTACAGCGTGGTCACGGTTGTGGTTGTGGCTAAGTTTAAGGGTAGTGGTAGCCATGGCGTGTGTGGTGCCCAGAGCAAAAACAGTTCCGGCTATCACTGTTATCATCGTCTTACGTAGGTCCATCATTACTTCTCCTTTTAATGCCGCTCGGTATGTAGGGTACGACTTATTTTGAACTCATCATGGGTTCACTTATCTGCGCCGTCAAAGCCCAATGTTAAATTGGTTGACCAAAGTCACAGTTATATGCCTGTAATTGGTCAACCAAAATAACTGTGAACTTGCTCACTAGACCGCCAATCAGGGGTGTATCTATAATGATGTTATCAAAATGATAAAATTATAGCCGGTCGCCATATGATGTGCTTTTGTGGTTGACCAATTGTCAGGTTAGTTCCACTCAAGGACGTTTATTTATGGACAGATTGGTAGGCTACATCAATCGTGGCTTGGCGGTGTTTACCGTAAGCCTGTCGACCTTTTTAGTTTTTTGCGTGATCTGGCAGGTCCTTTCCCGATACGTACTAGGCGAGCCGAGCACAGTGACTGACGAGCTGTCGCGGTATCTCTTTATGTGGGTTGCGTTAATTGGTGCTGCATACACCACAGGGCAAAAGCGTCATCTTGCGATTGACCTGTTGACCATGAAGCTGACAGGTACCCGCAAGTTCCTGGTTGAATTGGTTATCCAATTTGCCATCGCGATTTTTGCCATGACTGTGTTGGTTTATGGAGGTACCACATTGGCAGTGAGCACACTGGATATGGGGCAGGTTACTCCCGCCTTGGGCGTGCAAATGGGGTATGTGTATTTCTGCTTGCCGGTCAGCGGTGCGCTGATGATTTTTTACTCTTTCTATTTTGGTTTGCAGAGCATCAGGCAGTGGCGGACGCAAGAAACCGGCGTCGCTGAGTCGAATTAACGTAAAGGATTGAATCATGGATTGGCAAGTCATTCTCACGCTGTTCGGCAGCTTCGCATTGTTCCTGTTTATCGGTATCCCGGTATCATTTTCAATAGGTCTTTCATCCCTTATTACCATCGGTATGGCACTTCCGCTGGAAACCACCATCACAGTTGTCGCCCAGCGAATGGCGGCAGGCATGGATAACTTTGCTCTGTTGGCGATCCCGTTTTTCATTTTGGCGGGCAACATTATGAATCAGGGGGGGATTGCTGCCCGCCTTATTGATTTAGCAAAGGTATTGGGCGGTCGCCTTCCCGGCTCGCTGGCGCATGTAAACATTATGGCGAACATGATGTTTGGCTCCATTTCGGGCTCCGCGGTGGCCTCGGCTGCAGCGGTTGGGGGAACTATGGCGCCCATGCAGAAAAAAGAAGGTTATGATGAAACCTATTCTGCATCCGTAAACATTACCTCTTGCCCAACCGGGTTGCTGATTCCTCCCAGTAATACGTTAATCGTTTTCTCCCTGGTTTCCGGGGGCACCTCTATTGCCGCCCTTTTCCTTGCGGGCTATGTCCCGGGCATCATTATGGGTCTGAGCCTGATGACAGTAGCCGGCATCATTGCAAAACGCCGTGGCTACCCAATCGCCCCAAAACCTTCCCTTGCTGAAGTCTGGGAAACAACGCTCAGAGCGCTGCCTTCGCTGATGCTGGTCGTAATTATTATGGGCGGTATTATCGGGGGCGTATTTACCGCGACAGAAGCCTCTGCCATCGCGGTTGTCTACACCTTTGTTCTTGCCGTGCTGGTTTACCGCGAAGTGCCTTTCACTGCATTGCCCCGAATTGTCCTGGAATCTGCGGTTACCACATCTATCGTTTTGTTACTGGTGGGGGCATCTATGGGAATGTCCTGGGCGATGGCAAATGCCGATATTCCTTACATGATTGCCGATGCGTTGATGGAGGTTTCCGAGAACCCGCTGGTTATCCTTTTAATCATCAACATCATCTTGCTGATCGTCGGTATCTTTATGGATATGACGCCTGCGGTTCTGATTTTTACGCCGATATTCCTGCCGGTTGCCCTCGATATGGGGGTTGATCCTGTCCACTTCGGAATCATGATGACGTTTAACCTTGCGATAGGTATTTGTACACCACCGGTCGGCAGTGCGCTGTTTATCGGATGTTCTGTGGCAAACGTTGCTATCGACAAGGTAATCAAGCCCTTATTGCCATTTTATGCCGCATTGATCGTGGCATTGCTCGCCGTTGCGTATATCCCCGGTTTGAGTCTCTGGCTTCCTTCCCTGGTCCTTGGTTATTAATAAGGATAAAAAGATGACCAACACTATTGCAGACCCGGTGGTCAACCCGGGTGTTCGTCGACCGGCCTACGACCGGGCCGGTTTGAAAACCCGAATTGTCCATATTGGGTTTGGTGCGTTTCACCGGGCTCACCAGGCTGTATTTACCGATGAAATGTTAGCGAAAACCGGTGGAGACTGGGGTATTTGTGAGATGAGCCTCTTCAGTGGGGATGCAGTGATCTCTTCTCTTCGCCGGCAAGACCATCTCTTTACGGTCACCGAAAAGGGTGCCGACACCACAGAAGTAAAGATGATTGGCGCGGTGACGGAAGCCATGCACCCGTTGCTCGATGGTATTGATGGTCTTTTAGAAAAAATGGCCGAGGAACAGGTGGAGATTTTTTCTCTGACCGTGACTGAGAAGGGCTATTGTGCGAACCCGGCCAACGGCCGGTTGGATAAATCCCATACTCTCATCCAGCATGATCTGTTAAATCCGGCACAGCCGAAATCTGCGATCGGGTACATTGTCGAGGCACTTCGCCGCCGTTTCGAACGGGGCCTTGCTCCGGTTACTGTCCTGTCTTGCGATAACATTCAACAAAACGGTCACGTCGCACGCGCAGTAGTTCTGGAATATGCCGGCTTACTGGATGAAAGGCTGGCTGCATGGATAGAACAGAACGTCACGTTTCCGTGCACCATGGTTGACCGTATTGTCCCGGCGGTTACCGAAGAAACACAAAACGAAATTACCGAATTGGTGGGCGTGCCCGACCCTTGTGGTGTTGCGTGTGAACCGTTCTGCCAATGGATCATTGAAGACAATTTTGCCAATGGCCGTCCCGAGTGGGATCTTGCCGGTGCGCAATTTGTCGCCAATGTCGTGCCCTATGAAGAAATGAAGCTTCGCATGCTCAACGGAAGCCATTCTTTCCTGGCCTATCTGGGGTACCTCGGAGGGTACGCGCATATCTCTGACACCATGCTAAGTGACGATTACCGCCGGGCAGCCTTCAATCTGATGATGAAAGAGCAGGCACCAACGTTGGATATGCCGAAAGGCACCGATGTTGAGGGCTATGCAAGGCAACTGATCGAGCGTTTTTCTAACCCCTCTCTCCAGCACCGCACCTGGCAAATCGCGATGGATGGCAGCCAGAAACTTCCCCAACGTATGGTTGATGCCATCAAACACCACATAGCCCAGGGTACAGATTACAGCCATTTGGCGCTGGGCGTTGCGGGCTGGATGCGCTATGTCAGCGGGCAGGACGAATCCGGACGGGAAATTGATGTTCGTGATCCTATGGTTTCGGCATTCAAAGACATTTATGAACGCGTCGGTGTCCTTCACCCTGACGTGGTAAGGGAGTTGCTCTCTTTGGACGCCATTTTTGGCACATCTCTGCCAGCAAATAAAGAGTTTGAGAATGCGGTTAGAGAGGCCTATTTGCAGCTGCTTGAATGTGGCGCCAGATCAGCGTGGCATCTTTAAACACTGAAGCACCAAGGGGCTGACAGGCTTTCGCCACGGGAGGAATAGAGATGAAAGACTTTTTATGCCAAGACTTTTTGCTGAGCAATGATACTGCTAAAGCCCTTTACCATGAGGTTGCGGCAGGTATGCCGATTTATGACTATCACTGTCATTTGAACCCCAGGGAGATTGCTGAAGATCGCCGCTTCGATAACCTTACCCAAATTTGGCTGGAAGGGGATCACTACAAATGGCGGGGAATGCGAAGCGCGGGTATTTCAGAGGATTACATTACCGGCAACCGCTCTGATTTGGAAAAGTTTCAGGCGTGGGCGAAAACCGTCCCGCAGACGTTAGGGAACCCCCTTTACCACTGGACTCACCTGGAACTTCGCCGACCTTTCGGCATTTCCGGGGTGCTGTTCGGGCCCGATTCCGCTGAACACGTTTGGGAAACGTGTAATGAACTATTGGTGACCCCGGCATTTTCTGCCCGGGGCATTATGCAGCAGATGAATGTCAACATGGTTGGTACGACCGACGATCCGATAGATTCTCTGAAATACCACCGCCAGATTGCAGATGACACATCGCTCAGCATCGAAGTCGCCCCAAGCTGGCGGCCGGACAAAGCCTTTAAAATCGAATTGGAAGGTTTTGCCTGTTACATGCGGCAATTAGGCGAGGTTGCCGACATTGAAATTCGCAGTTTTCCCGATCTTCTGGCCGCGCTCGAAAAACGTATCGATCATTTTTCTGCCCACGGATGCCGGGCAGCGGATCACGGCATTGAAATTGTTCGTTACGCAGAAATTCCGTCAGAGCAAAAGCTGACGGCAATACTGTTGCAACGTCTTGAAGGTCATGATGTTGATGAGGCGGATGTGGCTGCGTTTTCTACCGCTGTGCAGGTGTGGCTTGGTCGTCAGTACGCCAAACGTGGCTGGGTAATGCAGCTGCATATCGGTGCCCAGCGCAACAATAACTCCCGAATGTTTAACCAGTTGGGCGCAGACAGCGGCTATGATTCTATAGGAGACCGGCCATTTGCCTGGGAATTAAGCCGGTTGTTGGATGAAATGGATAAAACGGATCAACTGCCTAAGACAATCCTCTACTGCCTTAACCCCCGAGACAACGAAATGATGGCAACAATGATAGGCAACTTCCAGGGGGGAGGTGTTGCCGGGAAAATGCAGTTTGGTTCGGGGTGGTGGTTTAACGACCAAAAAGATGGCATGCAACGTCAGATACAGCAACTTTCCCAGCTGGGGTTACTGTGCCGGTTTGTTGGCATGCTGACAGATTCGCGCAGTTTTCTCTCTTATACCCGGCATGAGTATTTTCGCCGTATTCTCTGCGACATGATTGGCCGTTGGGTGGAAGAAGGGGAATTGCCAAATGACAGGTCTCTGCTGGATACGATGGTTAGAGATATCTGTTTCAACAACGCCAAGCAGTATTTTACGTTGCCCAATGAAGTGTAAAAGGAAACAGCAATGAAGCGTATAGCCTGTTGGGGGAGTGCATGATCGAACTGAATGGTTCCCCCTTCGGTTCTATGGAGCAAGCTTATGGCGGTGACAGCCTGAACTCCGCGATTTACCTAAAGCGCGCTGCCGGAGAAAACCTGCAAGTCAGCTATGTTACCGCACTGGGTGTCGATCCCCTCAGTGAAGGAATGCGTTCGCGCTGGCAAGATGCCGGCATTGATACCGCGCTTGTTCTTCGAGACGAGGAGCGACAGCCCGGGCTGTACCTGATTCAACTTGATGAGCACGGGGAGCGCACATTCCTTTACTGGCGTGACCAGTCAGCAGCGAAATATCTCCTGCAGCACCCTGATTTTGAAAAGGTTGAAGCCGCCTGGTGGGGTACGACATGGTTTACCTTTCCGGGATAAGCCTTGCGATTTTGCCTCGCGAAGACAGAAGTAAACTCATCGCGTTACTGAGTAAATTGCGCGATCAGGGAACCGTTATCGCATTTGACAGCAATTACCGCCCGGCGTTGTGGGAGTCAGCCGACTCTGCCCGGGAGTGGTACCAGAAAATTTATCAACTGACGTCTCTTGCTCTGGTGACAAATGACGATGAGAGCGATTTATGGGGCGACGTCACGATCGAAGACACACAGGCTCGCCTGGCAGGTGACGGCGTCGAAGAAATTATTATCAAAGCTGGATCAACCGGCTGTTATTACCAGCATACCGGGCAGTTTTCCCAACCTCAGCATATCCCCGCCGACCTTGTAGAACATGTTGTCGATACCACGTCGGCAGGAGACTCGTTCAATGCGGGTTTTCTGGCGGGCTACCTGCAGGGAAAATCGCCGGAAACCTGCTGCCAGATGGGTCACCGTCTTGCCGGTACGGTTATCCAGCACAAAGGGGCAATTATCCCTGAGGGCGCAACCCGCCCGGTTACTGACTCATTTTAAACAAGACCAAGGAGAACCGTAGACCAATGCAGCACCTGACCGAACAGCTAAGAGAATTGAAAGTGATACCTGTGATTTCCGTTGACCGCGCCGAGGACATCGTCCCGCTTGGTAAGGCTCTCGCGGACAATGGTTTGCCGGTAGCGGAGATCACGTTTCGATCCGACGCAGCAGCAGAAGCCATTCGCCTGCTAAGGGATGCTCAGCCGGACATGCTCATTGGTGCCGGTACGGTATTAACCAAAGAGCAAGTTATTGCAGCCAAAGAAGCGGGGGCGAGTTTTATCGTTTCACCGGGCTTTAACCCCAATACCGTAAAAGCGTGTCAGGATCTGGATATTCCCATTATCCCTGGGGTTAACAATCCCACTAACATTGAAGCTGCGTTGGAAATGGGGCTGACTACGCTGAAGTTCTTCCCGGCAGAAGCCTCCGGCGGCACCAAAATGATTAAAGCACTGCTTGGTCCCTATACGCAGATTGAATTGATGCCCACAGGCGGCGTTGGTCCGGCAAACATTCAGTCCTATCTTGATATCCCAAGGGTGATTGCCTGTGGCGGTACCTGGATGGTCGATAAATCACTGATTGCTGCGAAAAACTGGGAGGAGATTGGCCGTCTTACCCGGGAGGCAGTCGCCCTGGTGAATTAAAGTCTGCCAGAGCATCTAATCTGATTGCTTCTTACCAACATACAAACGGGTATGCTCAATCTGAGCATACCCGTTCTTCTATGCAGCATTCATCCTGCAAAAATGCGATAACCGATTTGAGCTTTTCAAAATCGGCGACACAAAACAGCGTGCGTCCCTCTCGTCTCTGGGTGATCAGCCGGCTGAAATCAGGCTCGATATATGGTGCGAAAGCGTTGAACCCGGGATATCAAGTTTTTCCTGTAAACGCCCGACTGCCACTCCCTGATGTCCCGCTCGGATGACGGCGCGGTAGATATTCAGTCGGGTTGTGTGGCCAAGTTCTTTGAAGGCTTTGGCGATAATTTCAGTATTCATGGTTTACTCACATCGCTGGGGTCATTTCGATAATAATAGAAATAATTTGATCCTGGCAATCATTTGATCTATATTTCGAATATTCTGGAAATATGGAATTTAAGCAATGTCTGAATCATTTTCATCGATGGCGTCTGAAGCGCTCTATATGTTCGTGTTTCTGTCAGTCGAACTGACAGTGTTGTACCTGGCAATCAGCTACCTTGTCGGGGTGCTGCAGATGTATCTGTCACCTGAGAAGATTCAGCAGATTCTGAGCAGCAAGCACGGCAAAGGTTATGTGATTGCGGGTTTCCTCGGGGCAATTACACCGTTTTGTTCCTGCTCAACCATTCCGTTCCTTAAAGGGTTGTTGCGAGCCAAAGCCGGTTTCGGTGCCATGATGGTGTTCCTGTTTGCCAGCCCGCTTCTGAACCCGATTGTGATCGGTCTGTTTGTGGTGACATTCGGGGTTAAAGTGGCGGCGTTTTACTTTGCAGTGGCGATGGGCGTGTCCGTGCTGGCCGGTTACCTGTTGGAAAAATTTGGTTTTGAAAAGTACGTCAAGCCGGAAGCATATACCGAGCCTCAGCCTTCATGTTGTGGCAGCAGCTGCGGCAGCAAACCGAAGCCGGTCAGCAAATGGCGAAAAAACTGGGACACAACCTGGGCTGACTTTAAACAGGCGCTGCCTTACATGTTTGTTGGTGTAGCGATTGGTTCGGTGATTTACGGCTTTATTCCGACGGATTTCATTGCCCGTTTTGCCAGTGATGAAAACCCGTTTGCGATTCCGGTTGCGGCCATCATTGGCATTCCACTGTATATCCGCGCTGCGGCAGTTATTCCACTCAGCGCGGCACTGGTTGCCAAGGGAATGGGCATGGGAGCGGTGATGGCCTGATTATCGGCAGTGCCGGTGCCAGCCTGACCGAAGTGATCATGCTCAAAGCGATTTTCAGGAACAAGATGATTATTGCTTTCCTGACAGTGGTGCTGGGTATGGCGGTGTCTGCCGGTTTCCTTTACAGCATGTTGTTTGCCTAGCACGTTAAAGCGAATGATAAGAAGCCGGGTGAGGAAAATTCCTATCCCGGCTTTTCTTTTAGAAGCCATTCATTCATTTTGCTTATGTATAACGTTCAATAATTGGCGGTGTTATAGTCGCGAGTTCCTAATCAAGAAAAACTATAAGGACTCTCGATGTCTTTGCGGGACATGTTACTCGGGCTCTGTGTGGTGACAGTCTGGGGATTTAACTTCGTGGTTATCAAAGTTGGCCTCTATGACATGCCGCCGTTCCTACTTGCAGGTTTGCGGTTTACTCTGGTCGCGCTTCCGGCGGTGTTTTTTATTAAACCACCCAAAGCCCCGCTCCGATGGATAGTGGCATACGGCATGACCATCTGTTTTGGCCAGTTTGCTTTGCTGTTTCTGTCTATTTACCTTGGGATGCCAGCCGGGCTGGCTTCTTTGGTTTTGCAGGCGCAGGCGTTTTTCACCATTATTCTGGCGGCACTGTTGATGGGCGATAAGCTCAGGTGGAACCATATAGCCGGAACGTTATTGGCAGCAGCTGGAATGCTTTTTCTGGCAGAGGCAAGCATGGCGGGCTCGGCGTCCGGCGGCGTCAATGGCCTGACAATGTTTCTGACCCTGGCCGCTGCGTTCTCCTGGGCACTGGGTAACCTTTCCAACAAAATGATCATGCGGGACAAGTCGGTGAGCGTAATGTCGCTGGTGGTGTGGAGCGCGTTGGTGCCGATAGGCCCCTTTTTCCTGATGTCCTGGCTTTTTGAAGGGCCAGAGATGATCATCCAGAGCTTGCAAAACCTTAATCTGACAACGGTATCTGCCATCTTCTATCTGGCGTTTATTGCCAGCATTCTGGGTTATGGCTTGTGGGGCGGGCTGCTCAGCCGGTGTGAAATCGGGCAAGTGGCACCGCTCACCTTGCTGGTGCCGGTTGTCGGTCTTTTCAGTGCAGCGGTGTTTCTTGGAGAGTCCCTGACGCCTTATCAACTAATAGGGGCCGCTATTGTGATTGCCGGTTTGGGTATCAATGTTTTTGGTGGCAGGCTGAAACGCAAGGGATTGGCAAAATCGACGAACTGATACATCTTCCCTCTGTTCACCGCAAACCCTTTCAAGCGGAGCATATTGCTCCGCTTTCTTGATCCAAATAAAGGGGTGATTTCAGCTCTCCCTTCAGTCCGGTGTTTTGACAATAAGACACATTGTCCTAGTGTTAATACTAGGGATGCGCCTCTTGTTTCGTATTTGTTTTCATCGGAATTCATGCCTTGTCCGGGAGCCGGTCTTATCGGTTCCCCGTGTTGAGCATGCACAACATGTTGGCGGTCTGACAACGTCCTTTGGCTGGTTCAGGGTGAATACTATGTCTGACAACATGTCGCTGCGCGCAAAAATCATGATGTGTAACGGGTTAACCCTGTTGTTTTTGATCATTCTGGGGGCTGTCAGCCTGTCAGGTATCCGCGAGCTGAAGGCTACCGACGAGTGGGTAGACCATACTTACCGTGTCATTCTGAAGGCAAAGGAAATTGAGTCTGCGGCGGTAGATATGGAAACCGGTAAACGCGGCTTCCTGTTGGCCGGTAAAGAACAATTCCTCGAACCTTATGTTGATGGAAGGCAGCGTTTTAACGCCCTAGTAGAAGAATTAAAACTGACCGTTTCAGACAACCCCGCCCAGGTCACCCTTCTTGAAGAAATAAAACTCACCATTTCCGAATGGCAGTCCGAGGTGACAGAAAACGCCATCAGCTTGCGGCGGGACATTGGTGATGCCAAGAGCATGAATGACATGGCAAAGCTGATTGCTAAAGCGGAAGGAAAAACATATTTCGACCGTTTCCGTGAGCTGATTAATACCTTTATTGCCCGGGAGCGGGCATTGCTGGAGGAGCGCAGGGTTGTGTTTTCCCAGTCAGTCCAGCCGACGGAATTGCGTGATGCAGTGAGTTGGGTCACTCATACCCATGAAGTGATAGAGCAGGCATTGTTGATCGAGTCTGCTGCCGTAGACATGGAAACCGGCATGAGAGGGTTTCTGCTGGCCGGGGATGAAGTATTTCTTGAACCGTACCGGAACGGAAATAACCAGTTGTCATCGCTTATTAGCAGCCTGAAGATCCGCGTCAGTGATAACCCGTCCCAGGTTACGCTTCTTAACGAGATTGAAAAAGTCATCCTTGCATGGCGTGAAGATATCGCGAAATCCCAGATTGATCTGCGAAGGGAAATCGGGGACTCAAAAACAATGGATGACGTCAGCGACTTTGTTGCGGCAGCCGAGGGTAAACTGTATTTCGACAAATTCCGCGGACAAATCGCTGAATTCATCGAAAGAGAACAACAGTTGATGACGCAAAGAATCATGGCGTCAGAGCAGTCAGTCAGCTTTGCTTATATCACTATCATCGGCGGGATTATACTGGCGGTATTTCTCAGCATCCTTTCAACTTTTGTCCTCAGCCGGTCCATCACCAAGCCATTCCGAGAGATTTTTAAGGGCCTGAAAACGTTCAGCAGCAAAGAGCTGAATCAGATGAGTGAAGCCTTCCTGAAAATTGTCCACCGGATGAGCCAGAGTTCTGCGCACCTCAGTTCGGTATCCTGTCATATCGACGACGTCAGCCAGAAATTGTCGGACCTCTCCAACAGTCAGGCGGCCGCACTGGAAGAAACATCGACTAACACCGAGCAGATCTCCAGTGTGGTTAATGCCAATACCCGAGCCGCCGAGGAATCACGAAACGCCTCTGTCAAAGTGGCTGACCAGATGGAAAATCTGGATATGGCGATGGAAAATATTGCCGACTCCAACCAGAAGATATCCGACCTTGTCAAAATCATTGAGGAAATTGGTGCCAAAACCGAAGTCATCAATGAAATTGTTTTCCAGACCAAACTTCTCTCCTTTAATGCATCTGTGGAGGCCAAACGTGCGGGAGAACATGGCCGTGGGTTTAGTGTTGTGGCGCAGGAAGTGGGGAACCTGGCCGAGTTGAGCGGTAAGGCGGCCAAAGATATCACGGCCATTGTTGAGCAAAGTATCAGTGAGGCTGAAGCAATTGTTCGGGAGAACGGTGAGCGGGTTAAACATGGCAGTGAGATTGTTTTAGAGACCCGGTCACAGACCCAGGTGGTGACTGATGAGGCAACCAAGATTTTCAATGCATCAAATGAGCAAGCCAGAGGTGTAGAAGAAATTGGCTGCGCTATAGAGTCCATCAACCTTGCAACCCAGCGTGCTGCGACCATTGCTGAGCAGGTATCGGTTTCCAGTTCAGACCTGCGAAAACAGGCTAATGGCCTGAACAAGTTGGTAATAAACCTCAACGGTTTCCTCCAGGGGGAGGAAAGCCAAGATGAGGAAACACAGTCAGGTCACGCGGATGAAAAAACAGCAACCTATCCGGTTGTCGTCGATATTGTGCCGCATATCGGGAAGAACCGGGAAAGTTCCTGGAATGCGGATATGCCGGATAGACGAAGGAAACACTGACGAACGAGGATGTGCGAGAAAGCGGAGCCGGGGCTCCGCTTTTACGTTTACAGGGGTTTGAAGCGTGCCGTGAAGTGGCGCAATACCGGCGGCTCGTAGGTAAAGGTCAGCCCACGGATACTGTCTGCATTGCGACAAACTTGTATCAATGCGTCAGCCACGTAATCCATATGGTCATTGGTATAAACTGCGCGGGATGGTCAGCCGCATCAGCTCCAACGGCGAAGGTTTTTGCTCCCCGGTGACCGGATCGCGCCCCAAGAGCAAAGAACCAATTTCCACAGCCCGGATACCTCCCTCTATATAAAGGGCATTGCAAAGGGCATGAGCGGGAAACTGGTGGCCGGGAATATGAGGCAGGATTTTGGCGGCATCCACAAACACTGCGTGCCCGCCTGTGGGGTACTGAATAGGGACACCTCCGTCTCGCAAGCGCTCTCCGAGATAGGCAACCTGGCCTATCCGGTAATTAAGGAAGTCCTCGTCAGCTCCTTCATACAACCCTCGGGCCAGCGCTTCCATATCCCTGCCGGCCATACCGCCGTAGGTGACAAAACCTTCCATGGGAACGCAGCGGGTTTGCACGGCCTGGAACAGCTCAACTTTCTCTCGAATGCAGCAAAGTCCGCCGATATTTACCATGGGGTCTTTTTTGGCAGACATGGTGAGCATATCGCCGTAGGAATACATCTCCCGGATAATTTCCAGAATGGACTTATTTTGGTAACCCGGTTCTCTTTGTTTAATAAACCAGGCGTTTTCACAGTAGCGGGCAGAATCAATCACAACCGGAATGTCGTGTTTATTGGCAATATCATAAACCGCCCGCATGTTTTCCATAGATACCGGCTGGCCGCCGGAGCTGTTACAGGTCACTGTAGTAATAATGGCTGCAATATTGACAGAACCGTATTGCGCAATTGTCGCCTCAAGCTTTTCAAGGTCGAAATTGCCTTTCCAGTCATAGGCGGTTTCAGTATCGAATGCTCTTTCAGTCAGAACATTTAACGCTTTACCCCCATTTAATTCCACATGCCCGGCGGTAGTGTCAAAGTGGTAGTTGGAGATAAAAACCGGGTCTTTACCACCCCGAACATTTCGCATCCGATCTATCAGTGCCGGAAAGAGAATTTGCTCAGCCCCTCTGCCCTGGTGAGCCGGGACGACATGCTCATATCGGAAAAAGTGGTGAACGGCTTCACAAAGGTTGAAATAGTTCCGGCTTCCGGCATAGGCCTCATCACCTAACATGATGCCTGCCCATTGGTTATCACTCATCGCCCCGGTGCCGGAGTCCGTCAGCAAGTCGATATAGACATCTTCACTGGTTAGCAGGAAAGGGTTGTATCCTGCGGTCTTGAGGGCCTCAATTCGGTCTGCTTCCGTGGTCATTCGGATAGGCTCTACCATCTTGATTCGGAAGGGTTCTGGAATACGTTTCATGGTGATCTCCCTGATCACTTGCTGCGCCAGAAGTTTTGGGCAGCGTTGAAAATTCTGGCATGGAAAACCTGCACAGGTTTACGCAGCCTGATAATGGATTGTCGCCTGAAGCAGGCGATGTAATCAGCGGGAGTGAGGGAAGTCGTATGCGAGGCGGATGTCTTGTGTATACCAGCGCGGGAACTGATGGAGGCTGCCAACCATGGCAGATTTTGAACTTCTGTTCATCATCTTGATCCTCCCTGTTTGGTTTGAGACTTGTCTGAACACCGCCAGTTATTGCAGTGTCGATTATTAACTGTATAGACAATAGACAGTGAAATGCAAGAAAGATGTGGGACAGACCGCAAACTCTCCGATTCGTTCAATGCATGGTTAATTGATGGGTGAAATAAATACAAAATACCTTTAATTTTCTGGTGTTCTATTTGTCTGTGTTATTTGTTATTAAACTCTAATGGGATGAATTATTGAATATTTGTTTGTAGAGATGCATTTCAATTATCAATTACCAATCCAATAATATTTTAATCAAATCATTTGAGATTAATTAGTTTCTTTTTGTGATATTTATCGCGCAATTATGTTTTCTGCGATTTTCATTTTAAAAATATAATCTCAGTCGAAGAAACCTTATTGATATAAAAGGGTTCTCTATATATCTGATACCGCAAATTACTGTTTCATTCGTTTTTAATATGAATGGAAATGGTTGTTTGGTTCCCGGATATATAAATGGCGGTAAACAAAAAGCCCGCTAATGGAAATATTTAAAGGACGCATAAAAATGAAAAAAAGCATCATTGCAATCGCAGTAGCAGCTGCCACTCTTTCTGCAACTTCCGTATCAGCAGCAACAGTATACGAAGAAGGCGCAAACAAGGTCACTATCGGTGGTCGTCTGGCAGTTAAAGCCGTTCACACTGAAAGCGTTGGTGACACCGATAGCTCTACCGAGATGGAAAATGCCAGCTCGCGTATCACCTTCGGTTTTGAACACGAAATGGCCCCGGGCTGGACTGCGGGTGCAAAAGCTGAATGGGGCTACGATGCTCTGGCGTCAGGCGATCAAGAATTTGGTAACCGTCTCGGTAACATCTACTTTAAGAATGATGCAGTAGGTGCAATTACCGTTGGTAAGCAGTGGTCAGCATACTACGATGTTGTCAGCTATACCGACGTACTATGGATCAATGGTGGTTCCGCATCTGGTGCATATGACGGTCAGTACGGTAGCGGTGATGCCGGTACCGGTCGTGCAGACGATGCCATTACATATCGTAATTCAATGGGTGGCCTTTCTGTTGGTTTGCAATATCAGTTTGGTGATAACGAAAAATATGAGGGTATTGAATACAAGCGCCATCAAGGATACCAAGCATCTTTGAATTATGACTTTGATTTTGGTCTGAGCATGGGTGCAGCATTTGGTAGCAACTCTTATAAAAGCGAAGATAATGCACAAGTAATGGCATTTGCTGCAAAGTACAGTAGCGATGCTCTTTACCTCGCTGCGCAATATGGACAGTACGAAAATCATCGTAAGTTTGATGGCAAGCTGAAAGACGCGGCTAAAGAAGCAACTGGTTACGAGCTGATCGCCATGTATAAAATGAATGGCGGCGAATACCAGGTGTATGGCGGTTACAACAGCATTGAAGATGACAACTCTTCTGCTGAACTGTCTTACGGTGTAATCGGTGCGGCGTGGGTACCTGGCAAGGTCATCTTTGCAACCGAATACAAGATGGGTGTGACTGAGAAGAACACTGCAGGAAAAGACACTGGCGCTGACCAGATTGCGATCCTGGCGCGTTACAACTTCTAAGAAAAGAAGTCCTGACCTATTTTGCGTGTAAAAATGCCAGCCTTCGGGCTGGCATTTCTCGTTTTGATACAAACAGATAATGCTAAATAGGTAACATGCGTATAAAGCGGTTTATCCTTGGGTGGCTGATTAACACCGCCCCGATAACCACATAACTGACTGCGAAAACACCAATTTCAATGGGATCACTTCGACTGAGCAGCACTGCGATTGTGAAAACAAACAAAGAGGATTCCAGCATCATCAGATTGCGGCGGCTCAAGCGCAGCAGCTCAGCCAGAAGCAGACCTGTCAGCCAGAACAGAAACGCAAGTAAACTCACCAATACATAGGCACTCAACATACAACTCTCCGAGCGCGGGAATGACGAAATCTGAAAACACAGGTATTGTAAGATTCGAGAATAGATAAGCAAAGGATGACGGGTTTATCAGGGAGGGTTTTACAAGGGAAATCACATCTCTGTGTTTCAGAAATGGGACATTTTGCGTATCGTAATAAGCAATTAATTGATTATAAAAATACAACAAAATTCAGGATGATATATGAAGGGAAGCGCGATTTTTTCCTCTTTGAACTCTTTGTTACGTGATGTCTGCCGGGTCTACTTTACGCTGATAAAAGTGATGGTTCCGGCTTTAATAATTGTGAAGTTTCTTGATGAAATCGGTGGTACTGAATGGCTTGGTCACGTGCTGGCACCGCTGATGCAATACGTCGGCCTGCCCGGTGAAATGGCTCTGGTTTGGGCGGCGGCTATGGTGACCAACCTTTACACCGGTATGGTGGTGTTTTTCGATGTCTCCTCCGGCTCAAACCTGACCGTTGCACAGGTCACCGTGATTGGCAGCATGATCCTGGTTGCCCACGCGCTGCCGGTGGAAAGTGCGGTGTCCAAAATGGCCGGGGTGCGTTGGCGTGTGACGCTACCTCTGCGGATAATCGGCAGTTTTATTCTTGGCATTATTACTCACCTTACCTACCAGTGGGGCGATTGGAAGCAGAAACCCGCTGAAATGATTTGGAAGCCGGAGACCAGTGATACCAGCCTCAGCGCTTGGGCGCTGGATCAGGTCGGTGTGCTTATTACCGTTTTTTTCGTTATTGCGGCACTGATGATTATGCTGCGTGCCTTCCGGTTGCTGGGGGTTGAGAAACTCATGCACTGGTTGTTAAGCCCGGTTCTCAAGCTACTGACTATCGGAAAAGAAGCCACCAATATCACCATTATCGGCATTACACTCGGGCTGAGTTTTGGTGCCGGGCTGTTGGTTGAGGAAGCCCGTTCAGGGGCAATCAGCCGGCGCGATATTTTTCTTTCTGTCTGCTTCTTGTGCCTTTGTCACAGCCTGATTGAAGACACGTTACTTATCTTGCTGCTTGGCGCCGATCTGGCGGGGATTCTCTGGGGGAGGCTGGTATTTTCGCTCGTTGTCATCGCAATACTTGCCCGGCTGATAAAACCTTCTGATATGAACCCTCAACTATCAGCCAATGGTTGATAATCCAAGCCTGTCTGACATCACCGGGAAGCAGCGCCATCGTTGCTTCCCGGCTTATCGACTTCCCTGCCTCTCCAAACTCAGTTCACCTTCTTAATCCAATACATATTTTCGTGACGAGGTAATGCTGCCGGTATGTTTTAGCCATTGGGTTGTCGGTTGACCCATGCCTTGTAAATCCGCTTATACCAATTGGTCGATGAATGAGTCTGATTGGTATCACCCACCACGTGTTGTATGAGGTGGATGACGGTATGCGCCGCCGCTTATCGCCAATGTTTGCCATTTATCCTTCTTTCCTCCCTTTTATCGCATTCTTCTGATTGCTTTGCCGGGCCCCATTAATCTGAGCTCATCAGATAAGGGAGAGGATAAGGAAATGACCTACACAACGTTGATGTATCTCCATCTCGGTACTGTCGTGCCGGCAGTGTTTGTTGGTGGCTGGATGATGTTTGGCCGAAAAGGCAGTGGGATACACCGGTTTCTTGGCCAGTTGTACATGGTTCTGATGCTGGTAACCGCGGTCGTGTCGCTGGGCATGGAGCCCGGATTGGGCCGCAGTTTTTCGGACATTTTGGTTTTATCCATTTACTCAGTCTGTTGGCGATTTACAGCGTTTTTGAGGGGTTTCTGGCGGTACGCAGGGGCAACATCCGCAAACACAAAAAGTCGATGATCTCGCTTTATATCGGTGCCTGTCTGGTTGCCGGCGGGTTTGCGCTTATGCCGGGCAGATTCCTGCACTCGGTACTCTTTACCTGAATCACAAAATCCACTCACTTTGGGTTTATTCACCCAAAGTGATCATTAAGATAACGTTAAGGGAAAGGAATCATGATGATGACAAAACAAATTGAAGCGCTGTCTGTGCGCGGATTGATGGTCACCCTGGGCTTTTGTGTCCTGGTGTCACTGTTTACCCAGAGCTTAACCCACGGTTGGTACAGCACAGATCTGGCTATATCTGTTGGGTTTGGCCTCAGTTGCCACGGTTTGAGTATGTTGATGAACCGATGGTTTCCGGATTGGCCGACACTCCTTCAAATAGCGGTAGCGACAGTTGCCGGTGTGTCTGTCGGCCTGCTTAATATGATGTTCTGGGTCTATCTGGAATCAGGATCGTGGCTGGTCAGCGATGTTGCGGGCACAGCGTTGATTGCAGTCATTCTGTCTGCGTTTATTTCATTTTTCTTTGTCCATCGCGAAACCGCGCTGAGAGCAGAGGCGGATTTGCGGGAAGCCCGAATCCGGGAGAGCGAACAGCAGCGCGTACTGGTGCAAAGCCAACTGAAAACCCTGCAGAGCCAGATTGAACCGCATTTCCTGTTCAACACCCTGGCAACACTGGATGTCCTGATTGAACAAGAGCCTCAGAAGGCCCGTATGCTGTTGTCTAAAATCACCGAGTTGCTGCGGGCAAACCTGCGCACAACCGGGAAGACAGTGTGACCCTTGAGGATGAAAAGTCACTGCTTGAGAACTATCTGTCGATTCAACAAATTCGCCTTGGGGAGCGTATGACGTACCGAATCCGGGTTGATGAAAGCCTGAAGCCGGATACCTGCCTTCCCCCGTATATGGTTCAGCCTTTGGTTGAAAATGCCGTTGTGCATGGTATCGAGCCGGGAACGGAAAGCGGCCACATTGATGTGCGGTTTATGCAGCAGGGAAACAAGCTGGTGGTGGAAGTGGAAGACAGCGGGCTGGGAATGGGATCGAGCGGGGGGCACGGTGTCAGCCTGACCAATATCCGCTCCCGGTTAAAAACTTTACGGGGAAAACGGGAAACTCACGCTTAATGAAGGACGAAAAGGCGGCTTTCTCGCCAGAGTGGAGTGGTTATGCGGGTAGTTGTTGCCGATGATGAGCCGTTGCTCCGGCACCATATTGTAAAACTGATTACTGATCTTTGTGATGAAATGGATGTCGTCGCCAGTGTTGGCGACGGCAACAGTGCCCTGAAGGCCATTGATGAACACCAGCCGGATGCGGTGTTTCTTGATATCAGGATGCCGGGAATGGACGGGCTTGCTGTGGCTAAGATACTTTCCAGCCGGGCACAGGCTGGGGAAACTGTACCCCAGATTGTGTTTATCACCGCCTATGATGCCCACGCCATCGAAGCCTTTGAGCGAGGTGCCGTCGATTATCTGGTTAAGCCGGTGGATGAAAACCGACTGGCCCGCACCTGTGATCGCCTGTTGCAACGTTGCCAGGAGGATGCCAGAGCTGCTACTGACATTGTTTCCCTGCTTGAGAGCCTGAAAACTGCCGAAAAGCCGTCCCTGAAATGGATAAAAGCCACCAAGGGTGAAGATATCCACGTCGTGGCGGTGGATGATGTGGTTTACTTTCGGGCGGAGGACAAATATGTCTCCGTTTATACCCCGGAGGATACCTTCCTTATCAGGATGCCCCTTAAAAACCTGATGGAGCAGTTGGACGGTGACGTGTTCTGGCAGATCCACCGCGCCGTGATTGTCCGGGTCTCTGCGATTAAAAAGGTCACCCGGGATTTCACCGGAAGAATGCACGTTCTTGTATCAGATCCAGATGCCAAGCTGCCAGTCAGTCGCAACGGGCAGGCGCTTTTCAAGCAGATGTGAAATTTTTTATTTAGTGACTCTGTCCTATTAGCGATACCGGGCATCCCGTTTTTTGTTTTACCCGGTATGTGCGATGTTACCGGCCGTTTCCAATTGTCTGGGAGCCGGTTGGTCGCACCCTCCTGACCTATCTCTTTTATCTTTCTTCGCCTGATCGGCCGCTGTGCCGGTCAGGTATTGTTTTTGGTTACAGCAAAAGGCGCTGTGAGTGCAACGTCGTGTAGCATTTGGGTTACGGCTTATCTTTTCATCACAGGCTTTCCAGACGGGCATCCCCCGTTGGTTTGAGGTACCTTTACATAAGTGATAAACGCACTTGCTCTGAGGAATGGAGAAAACAATGGAAAAAGCAACATTTGGTGGAGGCTGCTTTTGGTGTACGGAAGCGATGTTCCAGGCTATCAAAGGTGTGCAGAGCGTTGAGAGTGGCTACAGTGGCGGCCACACTGACAAACCGGGCTACCGGGAAGTGTGTGCAGGGAATACGGGCCATGCTGAAGTGGTGCAAATCGTATTTAGCCCGGATGAGGTGAGTTACAGCGACCTGCTGAGAATGCATATTGCGTCGCACGACCCGACCACTCTCAACAAACAGGGTGCGGATACCGGAACACAATACCGCAGCGTCATTTTTACCCATAACGATGCGCAAGCAGACGCGGCAAAAGCCGTCATTGAAGAGATGGCACCGCTGTTTAATGATCCAATTGTGACAGAAATTGCCGCCTTTGAGGCTTCTACAAGGCAGAGGACTACCACCAGAACTACTTCAACCAGAATGGTGAACAGCGGTATTGCCAGTTGGTTATTGACCCGAAAGTGCGGAAGTTCCGGGAAATGTTTGCGGAACGCCTGAAATAATTTGCGGGTTTGCCAGCCAGCCTATGGCAATTCGGGAAACCAGAAGGAGGCTTTCTGAGCCTCCTTTATGTTTATTATTCTGGAAAGGTTTCGCTGTGGTCGGTAGGTTGCGGAGTTACCGTAAGAATTTTGACCCCCTGTAAGCTTTCAAACCGGTGCCAGGTAGACTGTGGGATCACCATAATCTGCCCCTGACGCAGGAAAAACTGGTGCTCGTTACCCTCCTGGAGCAGAACAAGGGTGGTTGATCCTTCAATAACCTGAACGATTTCGTCTCCCTGACGGTGTCGTTCCCATTCACTTTTTCCGGCAAAGTGGCCGATAAAAAGCCCGCCGTCACGGTAATCGGACAGGGTTTTGAACGACGGTGCGGCCTCTGCATCGGTGGTTTTAGGCGTCCGGTTGCGAAGGAAAGTCAGCTCGTCAAAGTCTTTGATGTAATTGATTGGTGTGGCTTTCGGCATTGGCTCAGTCCTTTTTTGCAATGTTCAATCTGCCAAGTTTGAGTTTAAGTTTATACCAATCAGACTGATCCCTTGATCATTCTGGTGGGTTGCAATTACCCGGTTGATAGGGGAAGGCGGCAGAGAGTCTTTGGCTCGGTAAAAAAAACCGGCCACCCTCGTGGCCGGCAAATACTGGAAGTGATTGTGTTTCGGTAATTACTGGAGGTTACCGTCTTTGTTGTAGAACTTCTGGGTGCTGTACTCATCAAGCGGCAGCTTGTTCAGCGTGCCGACACGCTCGACGTAATCCACAAAAGACTTGGCATAGTCGAGGTAGGTATCCAGGATACGTCCGTCAGCAGACACAGTACCGAAGGTGAGGTAACCGTCGCGTCCTGCACTGACGAAGCTGTTGGTCACCACGGTGATATTGGCGTCTGTGCTGGCAGTATCCAGATCCGTCCATGTGCCGGCAACGCGTGAGTTAATTTGGATGTTGGTCACACGGTCGCCTTTAGCCTTGGATATGTCCACGTCAAATCGCAGACCGGCAGCGTACGGATATGCGCCGGTTGAACCGCTTGGGTCCAATGCATAGTCAACGGCTTCTTCCAGAACCGCTTTGATTTCTGCGCCGCTCATCGTGAGGTTAACCAGGGTATTGGCAAATGGCAGCAGGCGGTAGCCGGTTGCAATGGTGATATCACCGGCTGGCACATCCTCTCGCACACCACCGGCATTCTGAATGGCAATGTCCGCTTCAAGGCTTTGCATCAGGAACGCTTGGCAACGATATTGGAAATATCAGAACCGTTAGATTGGGTATCTGCTGCAGCGCAAAGCGCGCTTTTACCCTGTCCCGGGATACGCTCAAGACAGAGGTTGACGGACGCCGTACCGATAACCTTCTGGGTTTCGGTTTCTATACGCTGGGTGTAAGTGTCCAGCAGTGCCTGGGCGCTGGCATCCGGTGTAACAATGCTCAGGTTATCGTTGGCAGCAATATCAGCATAAACCGCATCACGGTCAGCACCGGTCAGCTCAACGCGGGTTCCGGTAGCATCCCTGCGCTTGAAGCTGTCGCCAACCATCAGGTGTGGCGTACCTTCACACTTGGTGACGTCGCCAAACCAGTCAAAATCGACATCCAGCTCTCCCACTACTGCCGAGTACTGCCACGCCTGGGCGACACAGACATTTTTGCCTTTTTTGTCTTTCACCATCGTGGGGTAGTCACCACGGCTGTTGAGGCCAACGCTGTCAAAATCGCCCAGCAGGGTATGGGAGTCACCGCCGATAATTACGTCAACACCGGAGAGGTTCTTAGCCAGTTCTAAATCGTTGCCGTATTGGTAATGCGTCAGAAGGACTATCTTGTTGATGCCTTTTTTCTTCAGCTTGTTGATATAACGCTGGGCGGTTTTGGTTTCGTCCAGGAACTCAGTAGTGGCGTCCGGGTTGGACGAGTTTTTGGTCTTTTTAGCAATGTCGATACCGATGATACCGATGCGCTGGCCTTGAACTTTTTTCACTGTGTAAGGACGGAAGGACTCCCAGCGCTTGTTTGGTGTAAGTGGTGATACACCCACTTCCGGGCGAACGTTGGCTGCAAGCACTTTAGTGTTGCAGTTGCCGGATTCAAGGTAGTCCAGAAATTCTCGAAGACCGGCGTCACCGCCGTCAAATTCATGGTTGCCAAGTGCAAAGGCATCGAAGCACACCTCGTTCATCAAGGCGGCGTCTGCTTCGCCTTTAAACAGGGTGTAATAAAGGTCGCCGGTGATAGCATCGCCAGCGTGCAGCTTCAGCACTTTGTCGTCGTGATTCGCTTCAATTTCCTTAATTTTGCTGACTACGCGGGGGAAGCCCCCCATCTCAACGCGGGTTGCCTGACCGTCAAGCGTCAGGTCTGCGCCGGTATCTGCTTCGAGGTGGGAATGGTGGTCGTTGATGTGGGCAATTTTTACCGTGATAGGTTGGTCAAAACACCCGGAAAGTGCCAGGGTCATACCTGCCGCGCCAAGTATATAGGTAAGTCCTTTTTTCATATTGGTTTCCACATGTTGTCGTTTTTGGGTTTCGGTCGTCAGTCAACCTAGAACAGCTAAATGTCACTTCCATAACCGGCGGATGACCGCTCTGTGACGCAAAGGTTGTTGATGCAAACATAAGACATGTTGGGTCAGTGGGTATTAGCAAGGTTAAGACGGGCTTAGGGATTGTATTGAGAGTCTGGTAAGCGGTGCTATGTTAAGTAAGCAGGGTAAACACTGCGTGATACGAGTTTGAGAGGTGAGTATGGAGCTTGAAAACGAAAACGGCGACATCATGCACCTGGCTGATGATTTGACGCTCAAGGAGCTGGTGGATATGGGGATTTCCATTGTGGTATCAGAAGACGCCACAGGAAATATGGAGCATTGGATACCGGTAGATAATGATGAGTAGGCCAAAGCCCCGGTTCCGGGGCTTTGCTCATGATGGGGCAATTTGACGGTAAATACCGATAGCTCCATAATTCTTCCGAAGCCGGACACCCACACCCGGCTATCACCCGATAAGTATGCAGTCAAAGTATGGAGTTCAAACATGGGAAAGAAGAAAAAGCAAACAGATACCCCGGTTCAGAATGATGCCCTGCGGCATGAACTTGGCCGAGGGGAAATCCGGGATAATGCCCTGGCGGCAGTAGTGACATCCAGACTATTCCGGGCCAGGTGTGAAAAACTGAAAAAAGGGAAAGGATCCTATTCCCGTAAGGCAAGAGGCCGTGGCCTCGAGCCTTATCCAATGGCGGCTTAATACAAAGCCTGCATCGGATAAGGTTTGAAAAACGGGAATAACAATGATGAAAGTCTCTCCAATCGGGGTGTTTACCGGGAAGGTGTCAGAAGAATTGGGTTTTCCGTCTGCAATGGGTAAAACGGCGGTATCCGAGAAAATCTATCTTTCCGCTACCGGGCTTGAAGGCGATGAGGTTGCCTCAACACAGCACCACGGTGGACCGGAGCGGGCGCTTCATCAGTATCCTTCCGAGCACTATACCTACTGGCGCGAACACTTTGGCGCGGATGCCGGATGGGGCATTCCGGGTATGGGCGAAAATCTTAGCACTGAAGGCATGACAGAAGAAAATGTCTGTATTGGTGATCGCTTTCAGTGGGGGGAAGCCGTGATTGAGGTCAGCCAGCCTCGCTCACCCTGTTACAAACTGAACCGCCGCTGGGGGATTGAACACTTTTCTGTCACCATGCAGGAAATCAGCCGGTGCGGCTGGCTCTACCGGGTGATTACTCCGGGTTATGTCAGTGCAGAAGATGAACTTGTGCTGGTGGCTCGCGAAGACAACGCGATGACAATCAAGTCGGTTTGCGACAGTTTTTTGGTGATCCTTTGAACCCGGAGAGGCTTCGCGCGTTGAAAGAGCAGAAAAAACTCTCTGCAAACTGGATGGAAAAAGTCGAAAAGCGGCTGGAAACCGGTGAGGTTGAAAACTGGAATTTCCGGCTGCTCGGGCATGCTTGATGCCTTATTGACGTAATAGAGAAGGAACCGGATATGGTTCCTTTTTAGTTTCTATTTCATTCCTGCCATCATCGCGCTTCCCGACAGGAAAATAGAGCCGGAAAAAAGCTTGAGCCGTTTTTGTGCTCGTGGGCTTGTCAGCTTTTGACGGACTTTAGTGGCAGCCAGGGCGTAAATTAAGGTGATGACAAAAATAACACCCGCGGATGTAAGAAGCAGGATAGAGAATTGTGCAAAGTAGCCCGATGTTGGGTCGATAAATTGAGAGAGAAAGGCCATATAGAAAACAATGCCCTTCGGATTGAGTAACGTAGAGACGAAACCGGCCTGTAGAGCACCGGCTGCCGCGTTTTCTTGCGATACCAATTCAACCGGCTTTCTGGCCTCAAGGATAAATGTGACGCCGAGATAGGCCATATAAACAACGCCCGCCCATTTCACGACCTGGAATAACAAATCTGATGTTGCCAACAGTGCGCCCAACCCCAGAACCGAAAGCACCATGAGCAAAGAGGTACCCAATAGGAACCCGAGAATGCATTTCCATGCCGCCTGTTTACCGCGGGAAATTGAAATGCCAATCAGCAGCATAATACTTGGGCCGGGAATAACCGTAATCATTGCCAGAACCGCGACAAAAGACAGCCAGACGTTGAAATCCATTTCTCTATTCTCTTTTTTTTTAGTGTTGTAACACTCAACTTAACATTAAATTGGCAACACGTAATTATCGGTTTTCAGAATATCAGGCAAAGAAAAGCCCCCGCATTGCGGAGGCTCGGGGGCAGTGAGTCGGGGTTATTTACCAGCGATTTTTCGTGCCAGAATACCCTGGAGTTTGTAGATATTGGTCTTTGACGAGAATTCCTGCGAGATAGGCTCACCCTGGCCGGAAATCCACAACTTCAGTTCTGCATCCAAATCGAAATGACCGGAAGACTCCACCTTGAAGTTGGTGACCGACTTGTAGGGAATAGAGTGATATTCCACTTTTCGCCCGGTCATTCCCTGCTTGTCGATAAGGATCATGCGGTAATCGGTCAGCACAATCATGTCGCGCACCAATTTGTAGGCAAGCTCAACGCGCTCATCATCACCAAGGATGGTGCTCAGCTCATCCGCAGCTTCATTTGGATCCATTTCACCGGCGTTGCCCAACAGGGCGTCAAAGAGTCCCATTTCTGTTCTCCGAGGTCAGTATTGGCTCCACTATCCGGCAAAAGCAGTGTGATCTCAAGATACTTAAGGCCGGATTGGGAGAAGATTCCTGCCGGTTAATCCTTGCTGTGCATTTGGGCGTGAAGCCTCTCTATCAACGCCTTCAACTCCTCCACTGCCATTTGGCTCAGTGTCTTGATGTCTTCGACATGGACATGGGCATCATCCATCACCTCGTCCAAGTGGTCGATGGCTTCATGCTGCATGCGCTCTTCCTCTTCTTTCGCCGCTGTTTCCAGACTCTGGAGTAACTTACGGGCGCGGAGGATTTCTTCCTGCAACTCTTCATATGACATACGGTGTGGCATGAGAGCCTCCTAGCTGATCAGAATGAGAATGAGCGGGATGACAAAAAATACCCCGACAATGTACAGAAGTGCGTAAAGTTTGTGGTCGGCTGCCACCTTGCCCAGCCAGTCTGAGGCAGTGAGCGGGATTTCCCGAAGGAAAGGTATGCCGTAAATCACCACGACACCCAACACGTTATAGGTAAGGTGGACGAGCGATATTTGCAAAGCGGCGAGGGATTTGTCACCACTGACAGCCGTTGCAGCCAACAGGGCTGTGATGCAGGTTCCGATGTTTGCTCCCAGTGTGAACGGGTAAATATCCCTTACTTTGAAGACCCCGGATCCGACAAGCGGGACAGCCAAGCTGGTGGTGGTAGAAGATGACTGAACCAAAATGGTGATTAGGGTGCCTGATGTAATGCCGGAGATTGGCCCTTTACCGATGGCGCTGTGAAGTATCTGTTTAGCTCGGCCGACCATGACAACACGCAGCAACTTCCCTATCAATGTAATTGAGATAAAGATACAACCAATACCAATGAGGATAAGCAGCACACCACCCCAAGGGTCTGGGATGCCCTCCAGAAAGCTTTTCACCGTGTTGACAATCGGTTTGGTGATAGCTTTCATAAAGTTCAGGTTACCCATGCTCATGCTGTCAGCACCCTGGAATGGGGCGACCATCCAGGCGCTGATTTTCTCCAGGAACCCGAATGCAATTTCAAGAGGCAGGAAGATCACCACCGAGATAAGGTTAAAGAAATCATGAACGGTAGCGGCCGAAAATGCCCTGCGAAATTCCTCTTTACTGCGGACGTGGCCAAGGCTGACCAGCGTATTGGTGATCGTTGTACCTATGTTTGCCCCCATCACCATAGGAATAGCCGTAGCCACCGGCAACCCGCCTGCGACCATACCCACGATAATTGAGGTAACAGTACTGGATGATTGAATCAGTGCCGTACAAACCGTACCGATAATCAGTGCGGTGAACGGGTTGGACGCAAACTCAAAAAGCTCTTTTGCCTGTCCGCCCGTCGCCCATTTGAAGCCGGTGCCTATCATACCCACTGCGATAAGCAGTAAATAAACCAGCCCGACAATTTTCAGCCAGACTAAAAAATCTGCCGGCTGTTCTCCCTGTTGCGGTTTTCCCTGCTGAAGTGCTTCCGTTTGACCCATCTTTTTATTCCTCCTGTCCCCGAAAAGTGGGGGATTTTTGCAGTTGTCAGCACGTCGGAAACTAGGCAGGGAAGATGACGGTTTATTGAACGTAGTGGCACATGTATGTGGCGGTGCTCGAAATTATCAATATCGAGACAGGGTCTTTAATTTAAGGCAAAAGGAAGGCCTCAAGAGATTGAGGCCTGTTTACAAAATGGTATCGGGAGTGCGTAATACCGGATCAGGTATCTTTGTCGACGCGCTTCACACTAGCGGGAAAATAGGTTTCAGGGAAACGTAGAGTTTTTTATAAACCTCTCTTTTTTCGGAGAGTTGTTTGTGCTTCTCGTCATCCGGAATATGTGTTGCGATCGTTTTAGGTGTTGGGAAGTAGTCGGATGCTGCGCTATGCAATGCGAGTGGCACCATTGCCAACCGTGCTGCACCCAACGCGGGACCGACATCTCCGCCTTCGCCAAAGGTTACAGGTATGCCGAATATATCCGCCAACAGTTGTCGCCAGTATTCACTTCGCGCACCACCGCCGATTAACATAATTTCACCTGGCGCAGGAGACTTGGCATGAACGGCGTCTAGGCCGTCAGCCAAGGCAAAACCCACGCCTTCAAGTACCGCGTGAACCAGTTGTTGACGAGATGTGCTGTGATCCATCCCAAAGAAGACGCCTTTGGCTTCTGGGTCGTTATGCGGCGTTCGCTCACCGGAGAGGTAAGGCAAGAAAATTACGTTGGAGTTGCTTGCGGGTGTGTCATTTTCTTCAAGGCTTTTTATCATTTCAGGTACGGAAGCAAACCCGGTTAAATTCGCCACCCAGTCTAAACATGAAGCCGCACTGAGAATCACTGACATGGAGTGCCAGGCATCCGGCAGAGCATGGCAAAAACTGTGCAGAGCGGACTCGGGATTTGAAACGAATTTATCATCGGCGTAGAAATAAACTCCCGATGTACCTAGGGACAGCATAGCCTGGCCAGCCTCGTGGATCCCGGCTCCCAATGCCCCGCCGGCATTGTCACCTGCGCCGGCAACCACGGGTACTTCCTGCATTCCCCATTTCGCCGCGACGTCTTTTTGCAGATAGCCCGTCACTTCTGGGCCTTCATACAGCTTAGGCATGTGTGAGCGGGAAAGCCCGGTTGCTGTGAGCAACTCATCTGCCCAATCGCGCTTGGCGACATTGAGCCACATGGTACCGGCAGAATCAGACATGTCTGATGCGTAAACTCCGGTCATGCAGAAACGCAGATAATCTTTGGGTAACAACACCTTTGATACTTTGCCAAAGACTTCAGGTTCATGTTTCTTGACCCAGAGAAGTTTTGGCGCTGTGAAACCGGGCATCATGATATTGCCTGTTATTTCCCGGCTGTTAGGCACTGCGCTTTCGAGCTCAGTACACTCTTTTGCACAGCGGCCGTCATTCCAGAGGATGGCAGGTCTCAAAACCCTGTCGTTTTCATCCAACAGAGTTGCACCATGCATTTGACCGGAAAGGCCTATCGCTTTGACACCAGAAAGATCTTGGTTTTGCTGAAGTGCTTCCATTGCAGTGTTGGTTGCCAGCCACCATTCATTGGGGTCTTGTTCAGACCAAAGTGGTTTGGGGCGCGAAATACTAATTGGACTGCTTTGAGTATCAACAACTGATCCCTCTGCATTCACCAATACCACTTTGACCCCGGAAGTTCCTAAATCTATCCCAATAAACACGTTGTATCCTTGTCAATGGTTCTGACTGTCTGCATACAGTCGGGCTCTCTCTCGATACTTTGATATTCCGGGGTTTCATACGTGGTGGCTATTACGATTTTTTACATTTTTGGAACGTAATTTTGTTAATGAGTTGCAGCTCCCGCAGTGGATTTCGCAAAATGCGACTTTTTGCGGATGCAGGCTAATATTTATAAAAGCGAGCCGATAAGGATATGTAAATGTCCAAAAGATACAGAGTTTCTTTACTTTTTAATGCCAATAAAGTGTATGACAGGCAGGTTATCCAGGGGGTAGGAGAGTACCTTCAAGCCCAGCAGGTTGACTGGGATATTTACCTGGAAGAAGACTTCAGGATCAACATTGAGAACATCGAATCCTGGCTGGGCGATGGGACGATTGCAGACTTCGACGACCCGGATATTGTTAGCCTGTTGGCGACAAAACAGATTCCCGTGGTCGGGGTGGGGGGATCATATCAAAAGCCCGAGGATTATCCGCCAGTCCCTTATGTTGCAACCGACAATGTTGGATTGGTTGAAATGGCTTTTGAACATCTTAAAAGCAAAGGCATTCAAAGGTTTGCATTTTATGGCCTTCCAGACAATTCCAATTTGAGGTGGGCGGAAGAACGGGAAAAAGCCTTTGTGGCAGTAACGGAAAAACACGGCTTCGAAAGCCGGGTTTTCAAAGGCGGACTTTTCTTACCATATAGCTGGCAGCACGATTTAAACCGGCTGACAGATTGGATACAGACTCTTCCGAAACCTATCGGCATTATTGCTGTAACAGATTCCCGAGCCAGGCATATTCTGCAGGTGTGTGAGCGACAGAATGTTATGGTTCCCGACAATATCGCACTGATTGGTATCGATAACGAAGAATTGGCGCGATTTGTTACCCGAACACCCTTAAGTTCCGTTGAACAAGGGTGTCAGAAGATGGGGTATGAGGCAGCCAGGCTGTTAGATAACCTGTTAGCACAGAGATACAGCGAGACTAAACCGTCGAAACCCTGCAGAATCATCATTTCACCTGAGCGTGTGCATGAGCGTCAGAGTTCGGATTTTCGTGCATTGCAAGATCCCTATGTTATTCAGGCATTACATTTCATCCGGCACAATGCCTGTAAAGGAATCAAAGTTGAACAGGTTCTGGATTATGTGAATATTTCCCGTTCGAATCTCGAAAATCGCTTCAAAAGTGAATTAGATCACTCGATTCACAAAGAAATACATGATGCGAAATTAAATAAAGCTAAAGAACTTATTTTACACACCACCTTACCCATGTCTGAAATCGCCGCAGTATGTGGTTACCCGTCATTACAATATATGTATACGGTATTTAAAAAGGATTTAAATATTACGCCGGCTGAGTGTCGCGCATCCATAAATCCGTCTGACGAATAATAGATTCAACAAAAAAAGCCCCCGGTGGGGGGCATACCAAATAATGCTAACGGTTTGTGGGGCAAACGCTTTTTGTTAGCATATGCTAGTATTTATAACCTTAATTTTATGATTATTATATAAAAAATCTCTTTTTCTTCTCGTGCCTTTTTGTGGTCGAATTAGCAATTCTTAGGGCGAATGTTGATTTTGTTTTTTTCCGAATTTTGTATCCGGAGCTCAGTATTACCAATTTATAATCCATCATCGAAAAAAACATTCATTTATTTTCCATCGACTTTACGTTTTTTCGTTCCTAATTGAATAATGTGATACCTGTCACCACAGAGTTCGACTTTTTCCTTTGATACAAAAAAACGCATAGGCAATGTGAATTTTCATAATTGAATGATTGGTTAGCGGTGTCAGTATTAACTCAGAAAGCCGACACATAACCCACATGCTTCATATAAAGGGATTAGGAAAATGGAAAAATATTTTGGCAAAGTAGAGGCTATCCGCTTCGAAGGCACCGACAGTAACAACCCGTTTGCGTTCAAGCATTACGATAAAGACAAAGTGATTCTCGGCAAAACGATGGAAGAGCACCTGAGATTCGCTGCGTGTTACTGGCATAACTTCTGTTGGTCCGGTGCTGATGTATTTGGTGCGCCTACTTTCGAGCGTACGTGGCTGAGCGCCAGTGATCCAATGGAAGTTGCTCGGATGAAAGCCGATGCGGCATTCGAGTTCTTCTCCAAACTGGGTGTACCTTTCTACTGTTTCCACGATGTAGACGTTGCACCAGAGGGTAACTCGCTTAAAGAGCTCACCGAGAACTTTTCCCGAATGACGGATGTGCTGGAAGCAAAGCAAGAGGAAACCGGTGTTAAGTTATTGTGGGGTACAGCCAATGCCTTCTCTAACCGCCGTTATATGGCTGGCGCCGCGACCAATCCAAACCCTGAAATTTTTGCCTGTGCAGCTACACAGGTTTTCAATGCGATGAATGCGACCAAACGCCTCAAGGGTGAAAACTACGTACTCTGGGGTGGTCGTGAAGGTTATGAAACTCTCCTCAATACAGATTTGCGTCAGGAGCGCGAGCAACTCGGACGCTTCATGCAGTTGGTTGTCGAGCATAAGCACAAAATTGGCTTTGACGGAACAATTCTGATTGAGCCTAAGCCGCAAGAACCAACCAAACACCAATACGATTACGACACGGCGACTGTCTATGGTTTCCTTAAGCAGTTCGGATTGGAAAATGAAATTAAGGTAAATATTGAAGCGAACCACGCGACCTTGGCGGGTCACAGCTTCCATCATGAAGTTGCGACTGCAACATCGCTGGGATTGTTTGGCTCTATCGATGCGAACCGTGGTGATGCCCAATTGGGCTGGGATACTGATCAGTTCCCTAACAGTGTCGAAGAGTGCTCGCTCGTCATGTATGAAATTTTGAAGACCGGCGGTTTCACCACGGGTGGCTACAATTTTGATGCCCGCCTGCGCCGTATGTCAATTGACCCTGAAGATCTGTTCCTCGGACATATTGGTGGTATGGACACAATGGCTCTGGCATTGGAGAAGGCGTCACAGATGATCGAATGTGATGTGCTGTCCCAATTGGTGTCAGAGCGTTACGCCGGATGGAGCGGAACACTGGGTCAGGATATCCTCAATGGTGAAATGTCCCTGTCAAAACTGGCCGACTACGTGCTTGAACATGGCCTTGATCCACAGCCTGTATCAGGCAAGCAGGAATACCTTGAGAATGTCGTAAATAGTTTTATTTTCAGTAAATAATTAGCGTAATCGCCCTTAAACCGGACGTTTACTGCTTAACGTGACAAGAAATGCCTCTCTATTTAAGGGAGGCATTTTTCTTTCCAGGCCCTGTTGAAATAGAGCTATGTATCAATAAATATAGATATGTGATATCTATCACTTTCACTATGCATACATGGGAGTAATGTTGCGCCACTTTTTTATAAGAGGCTCAACGACAATGAAATTTTCTCCTTCTTCAATTGTGCTTTCTACTGTCTTAGCGTGTGCCTGTGTATCTGGCTCTGCGGTTGCAGATCCTAAGGTGCCTGGAACAGAACAAGGTTTCAGCACTGTTGAAATCATGCAAAAAGGGGAGCCGGCTCAACTGCATTGGGTATCGGTTAAGGAGATTGAAAAGAGCCTGGAAGGCAAGCCACCCATGGCGGTGGGTTTTGATGTTGATGACACGGTGCTTTTCAGCTCACCGGGTTTCTACCGCGGCCAGCAGATGTTCTCACCAAACGGTTACAGTTACCTGAAGTCTCAAAAGTTCTGGGACAAAATGAATTGTGGCTGGGACAAGTTCAGCCTGCCTAAGCAAATTGGCCAGGAACTGATCGACATGCACCAGAAGCGTGGCGACCAGATCTATTTCATCACTGGCCGAAACCCTTCCCAGTGCGAAATTACTACCCAGTACCTGAAAGATACCTTTGACATCAAAGATATGCACAAAGTGATCTTCGCTGGTTCTAGCAAAACTGAGTTCACTAAAACCCCTTACATCAAAGCTAACAACATTAAGATGTATTATGGTGACTCGGATGGCGACATCATCTCAGCACGTAATGCCGGTGCGGAAGGTATCCGTATTATGCGTTCAGCGGCTTCAAGTTATAAGCCATCTCCGGAAAACGGCAAATACGGCGAGAAGATTGTCGAAAACTCACAGTATTGATTTGAGTTTACCACCGTTTAAAACAAAACAAGCCTTGCTCCTGCAAGGCTTGTTTACACTGAATCTGAGCAAATTTTACAACGGTGTTTGCTCTTTGTTGGAGAGAGACTGGTTCGTAACCGGACTGCCTTTTTTACTACTGCCGAGCTTTTTCCCACCTTCCTTCATCACTATTCCAAAAGCCAGTCCTAACAGCAGCGAAGGGATAACGGTTTTCCAGTCGCCATTGGAAGCGAAAGTCGCACAAGCACCCACGAAGGTACCGGGAACATACGACAGCCAGCGTTGCTGTGCCTGAACGCACATGAAAAATGCGACTATTGCGGTGAGTATGTAGCCGATGAAGGAATAACCAGTTGCTTGTGATACTGCAATGATCATCATCGCCCAGGCGACGCCGCTTATGTTTGTCAGTGCGCAGGATAGTGCGCCTTTGACTCCTTCCTGATTTATAGCGAAATAGGTCGTACAGCCAAGAAAGCCCGCCCAACTGAGAAGCCCGAGAGAATCAGATGTCCAGACCCAGAGCCCGGAGAAAATTCCCGTAGAGAGTGCGAGTGCGTACATAGGATTCATAAGTGTTGCTTTCTTTACGGTGAACAATTGGTCATTTTAACAGCTGCTTTGGCTAATGTGGTGATTTAGATCTAGTTATTTATGTAACGGATGTAATTAAACGGATGTTAATGTGAGGAGGGATAGGTTTTGTGCGGGCAGAATTTCATATACGTTGGAGCTGTGTAACCACAGCTCCGGGAAAAGGTCAGGGCAGAGGCATAAAACCGGTTTTCAGGTGTTAGCCCCTGGGATCAAAGAGTCTTTTTGATGTCGATTTTTCATACTCCAGTCCTGACGGGTAGGACACTAGCTCCATTTGCATTCCCCATGGGGTAAGGAAATAGACCCAGGACATCCCGCCGTTTGGTGTTCCTTCCATAGGAACAATGTCTCCCAGTACCTGTAAGCCTTGTTCTTTCAGATAAGTGACCGCAGCCTCGATGTCATCGACGTAGAATCCCAGGTGATGTCCCCCTACATCGGCGTTATTTGGCTGGCGCGTTGACCTTGGGATGTTGTCCGAATATTCGAATAATTCCAGATTGATATTGCCGGCGTTCATCATCGCGATCTGTTTGATTTCAGCTCTGGGATCAACGTTTAATTGCGTCTTCATCCAGTCATCTTCAGCGCTGAACGGTCCGAATGAATAAACCAGCTTGAAATTAAAGTGTGTTTCAAAAAACGAAACAGCTTCGGCGATATTGGGGACGGTGACTCCCCAATGATCGTTTTTCCTTAAACCCGGAATTGCCATATCAAACCTCCTGTCAGATGGTAATGTAGTTGTAGCTGTCGTCAGACTTATCACGTTTTCCGCGGTATTTATCATCGTAATTCGATGCCCAGATGGCAGTGGCCGTCTGGTTTTGGTTCCAGTCAAAGACTGTCGAACGGTGCAGGATCTTCCACTCGCCATTGCGGCGTTCGAATCGGAAGTGGTGACGTCCGCCGAGGATACCCTCTTTATCAACACCATCCTCTTTATGAACATGGTATGCCCAGACGTAGCTTCTGCCGTCGCAGTATCGCCACTGATTTCAATAAGTGGATTGCTGATACGGTGCTGGGTCGCTTTCAGTGCACGGAAACCCTCCATTGCCGGGTCAACAAAAGCGTGGGCGTTGTCGTTGTAGAAAAACAGTTCGGGGAAAATAGGATCCTGGTGTTCTTCTATCGCATCCTCCCAGTAGGTGGATTTCATCAACTCGCCGTCAACACGGTCGAGGGCGCGGGCGAACTTGTACATGATTTCTGTCAGGGTCTGCTTGTCGAAGAGTTCCTGGAGTTGCTTTTCAATGTTCATCATTTTTCTCTCAATTCGGTTTATATGACTTGGGGAAGCCCGTTGTCGTTGAGAGACAGTTTATGATTTACCTAATAGAATAGAAGATGGCTATAATGAATGTCTTCTATTCGAATATGGAATCATTGTGGATCAGATTGAAGCGATGCGGTTGTTTGTCCGGGTTGTGCAGAAGTCCAGTTTCTCAGCTGTGGCAAGAGAAAAAGGGACTTCCCAGGCAACGGTCAGCAAAAAAATGGCCGCGCTGGAGGAAAAGCTGGGAATCAGACTATTGATCAGAACCAGCCGCGAAGTGACCCTCACACCGGAAGGAGAACAATACTATTCCTACTGCCAGTCGATGCTGGAAGAGCTGGATGAAGTTGAGTGGTCGTTGCGGAGTAAGACTTCTTCACCGAAGGGAGTTATCAGGGTTTCGGCCCCGGTTGCATTTGGCCGTTTGCTTTTAGCACCGCATATTCAATCGTTTCTACAGCAGTATCCGGATATCCGACTCGATCTTTCGCTCAATGATCGCCATGTTGATTTTGTGACGGACGGGATAGATGTTGCCATCAGAGCTCGGCAGCTCGAAGACTCTAACCTTATTGCGCGCAAGCTTTTTGATAATCCTATGTTGCTGGTGGCAGCCCCCAATTACCTTGAGCTGAACGGAAGCCCTGAATACCCCAAAGACTTATCAACCCACAATTGTATTGTGTACTCACTTTTCCAGACTGCTCACACCTGGCACCTGAAAAAAGACGGGCAGGCCAGCCCGGAATCAGTGTCTGTCAGCGGCCGTTTTGTCTGCGACAACGGCGATACCATTTTGGAAACGGCTCTTCAGGGAGTTGGTATTGCGGCATTGCCTGTTTGGATGGTGAAAAAGCATTTAGACAGTGGTGCTCTTACCCATGTGTTGCCGGATTACCAAGGTGATAATTTGCCTTTCCATGCGGTATATCTGCAAAGCCGCTATACACCGCAAAAAATCCGGTGCTTTGTCGATTTTCTTCTTAGCAGTCTCAGGAGTGCTTAATAAACACATCCGTTGAATCGGATCGTCGATTTCGGCAAAGGCAGGCTGGTAAGGTTGGCAATCATTCCTCCACGGTAAACATAAGTTTGCCACTCTCTTGTTGTATTGTCGAAAAAGTGGATGGGTGTATCGAGTATCTGATAGCCAGATGAAAAGTACACTTCCGGTTTGTAGGCGAATAAGAAGCTAAAAACTACCTGCTGTTTTTCCAGCTGATTATGTAAAGTTGCGAAGAGCTGTTTGGTTAATCCTTGACCTCGATGCTTTGGGCTGACAGCAATTCCCCCGACGATGCCACATTTCAAATCTTTTCCATCAATTTCCATTTGTCTTATGTAAGCTGAGCCATGGGCGATAACGCTTTCATTTCTGCAAATCAACACGCGGCAAAGCAATTCATCGCTGTGTCTGAGATGTTCTCCCTGACCAAAGCAATCGCTCAGTAATGCGTGGACTGAGTCAGATATATCAGGGGGCAGGGTTGTATAACAGCGCGTTGAATCCATCATCGTCGTTCACCGAAACCAATAATGATATGAGTTGTAACAAAAAACGCCCCAGGCAGGAAGCCGAAGGGCGTTGGAGAGGAACAGGGTAATAATGGAGTGATGGTTATTGAGCGAGAGGCTCGTGGCGATAAGCTATCAGCCGTAGGCACTCCATCCAAGGAAGGTGACTATGGAGCCCCACATCATCGCTTCAAAGCCGGAACCGTACAGAGCATAGAAGCTGTATGTGGTAGCGATGACTGCCATAAAGTCGGTGACATGTCTTTCCGTCGCTTCCACATGGGCAATTCTCTGCATGATGAAAATTGCAGCCATACACAGAACATAGGGAATAACGTTGGTGACTACGGCAAGGTTAACCAGTGCTTCAAACTGCTCGTACAGGGATGGCGAGATTGTCATCAGTGACAGAGCTGACTGAATCAGGGTAATGGCAACAATACCTTTAATTGGTGTGCCGCGATGATCCACCTGGGAGAACAGTTTTGGGAAGAAGCCGCCATCGGCCGATGCTTTGAAAACAGATGCGATGGTGAACTGCCAACCAGTAGGGAACCGGCGCAGGCGAGAACAGACAGACCGGCAACCACACGACCTGCGGTGCTGCCGAGCATAGTGCTCCACACAGTGGAGAACGGCGCGTCAGATACTGCAAGGATATTGTTAGGGACGATACCGGAACAGATATTGGTTGAAATGATATATACCGCAGCGGCGATCAAAGTACCACCCAACACTGCGATAGGAACGTTTTTCTCGGGATTTTCGACAGATTCTGAGTTGGCGCAGGCTGATTCAAGGCCCAGGAATGCCCACAGTGTCATGGCAATGGATGAACTGACTGCCTCACCGAAAGGAAGGTGGTGAGGGTTCCATGCGTCAGCATACATGGTTGGGTTGAAGTAAAACCATCCGACAATACCGAGTGAACAAACCGGCAGGATGACGCCCCAAACTGTGAAAGAACCAATCTGGCCGGTAATCTTTGCACCGCCGAAGTTGGCGATTGAGCAAATCCAAAGGATTGCGATGGTGTACATACAGGTTTCGTAAGGTGTCAGGGTGGCGTTGAAGAAAGCAGCACCGTAACCTACACAGGTAATCGCAATGGCGATGTTCGCTATCAAAAGGGATAAGCCATAGGTCCAACCGGCCATGAAGGCACCTGATGGGCCAAAGGCATAAGAGGCGTACCCGTTCATACCGCCGTCGCGCTTACTGAAACGTCCGCACTTGGCGAACACATACGCCAGTGCCAGTGAACCTGCCGCAGTGATCAGCCAGGAGAGAACAGAAATGGTACCCACCTGCGCCAGCTTGGAAGGCAACATGATGATGCCGGAACCGGCCATGTTAATGAACGTCAGGATGGTGAGCTGTACCACCGACATCTTTTTCGCTTGTGTACTCATAGATTTATTCTCCATGAATGGCCGGCCACACTCGTGCCTGCGTGGCCGGAAATAGGGGATTCAGTCTTTCAGAACAGGTCCTTAGTCTTTCAGGACATAGCAGTAGGCTGTGGTACGGCCATCAACATCCTCGAGGTACACCCCCTGAATTTCAGGCGCGAACCCAGGGAAGCGGTTAATGCCTTCTTCCAGTGAGAGGAAGTAATCCACAACGGTTTGTGTCCAGATTTCACCCATGGCAACGCAGATAATGCCTGGGGGATAAGGAAGGGCTCCTTCGGCTGCAATGCGGCCAAGCGCCTCACTTAGTGGCAGGTAATCGCACTCGCCGCGGAAATATTTGCGTGTTGCGACATCAGGTTTATGGATCATCTTCGGCAGGTGATCACGGCGGAACATCTCTTTCTGGAGCTTTTTCACGTTCAACTCTTTGTACATGTCATGCATTTCCTGACAGAGCTGACGGATGGTATAGCCACGGTAACGGTCGATATTCGCTTGGTAGACCCTTGGCAGGGCGACGCTTAGAGGGGCATCTTCTTTAATGAATTTCTCGAAGCGGTTGATTTGTGCCACTAGGTGGCGGATTTTGCCCATATCTTCTGACGGGGTCAGAAGGAACAGGATAGAGTTCAGGTCAGATTTTTCCGGAACAATACCGTTTTCACGCAGGAAGTTGGCAAGCAGGGTAGCCGGGATACCGAAGTCGGCGTACTCACCGTTTTCGTCGATACCGGCGGTGGTCAGCAGTAGCTTACAAGGGTCAACAAAGTACTGGCCTTTACCGTAATTTTCGAACTTGTGCCAGCTCTGCTCTGGATCGAACATGAAGAATTTTTTATTAGTAGCAATTTCTTTCAGTGTCATAGCTTTCCCAGGGTTTACCGTTGATCTGGTGAGGAATGAACGGGCGGATCATTGTACAGCTTTTCAGAATTTCTTTACGGGCTTCAATACCGGAAACCACAGCATCTTTCCACAATCGGATACCGGCGGCACCGTCGTGGATCTTGGCGTTAACATCCAGTGCTGCGAACAACGCATAAAATGGTGAAGTTGATGCGTGCATCATGAAAGAGTTATTGAATCGTTTGTGGTTACAGTAACGATCCTGTCCTTTAATGTGGCTGTCTTTCTTGTGGATCTGAGATGTCTGGGAGAAACCGGCCTGCTGTTTGTGGACCGATTGGGTAACGATCACCCCGGCATCTTCCGGTTTGAGGTCAAGCAGAAGTGGGGAGCAGTCTTTCATCATTGGGATGAATTGCTCATAACCCACCCAGGCTGAGTCAAACAGGATGTAGTCACAAAGGTGACCGATTTTGTCCATTACATATCGGGCGTTGTAAATAGTGCCGTCATAAGTACCGAGTTGGATGATAGCCAAACGGAACGGACGCTTATCTTTAGCATGCTTTGGTGAGACCTTCGCGATCTGTTCACGAATATAAGTCTCATCAAAGCAGTGCTCATCAATACCGCCAATAAAGCCCCAAGGGTTGCGGGCTGTTTCCAGGTAAACCGGTACACCTCCGGCTTGAATTAAAGCGCCCTGGTGGATGGACTTGTGGTTGTTACGGTCAAACAGGACCAAATCACCTTCTGTCACCAGTGCGTTACACACCACTTTGTTTGAAGCTGACGTGCCGTTCAGGACAAAATAGGTTTTGTCGGCATTATAAACTTTGGCTGCATGACGCTGAGCACGCAGAGCTGAGCCTTCGTGGATCAACAAATCGCCAAGGGCAACGTCTGCATTACAGAGGTCACTACGGAACAGGTTTTCTCCGTAGAAATCGTAGAACTGCTTTCCTGTTGGGTGTTTGCGGAAAAACTGGCCGCCCTGGTGCCCGGGGCAATCATATTGTGAGTTGCCCATATCGACGTATGCCGCCATGGATTTAAAGAAAGGCGGCAGCAGGCGCTCTTCGTACTTGGTCGCTGCTTCGTTGATTTGGCGTGCATAGTACGTTGCAGATTGACGTTCAAGGTCTATCACACCGGTAATCCATGCATAACACTCTGGGTTAACCGGCTCGTTGTCGCTCAAAAGGAAAATGGGAATACCGTAGCCAGTTTCTGAGATTTCTGTGTGTAGTCCGGATTCAATATCTGAAGACGTGATGATTACCGCACCGATATCTGTTAGGTCTGCACAGGAGATAGGTTTCGCTTCGCGGTTATATTCGGAATCTAAAAGTTCGGCAAGAAGACTGAAACCTTCCGGCATATTTGAACTAACACCAATAATTAAACTCTTCATGTTTTAATTCTCTTTCGTGTTGATTGAGTAGAAAACGAGTTGAAATATACGCCGCGATATTTGAATTTAAATATCCGTTATTAATTGCATGACATTCCGCACGGAATAAAAAAGGAAATATTCGCGTAAAAAGATTTTGTGATTTTCGTCACGATAATATGAGTTAAGAAAGAAGTATGTAGTAACTGGATTTTCTTTAATTAATTACATTTCCAGATACGTTTTTGCGAATTATGATTAACGCAATGTAATAAAAAAGCCTCATAGAATAGTGAGGGCTTTTTTACGTTATTATTGTTATTCAGCTGTATAAATTGTGGTTGAGAGTGACACCATGATGTGTCCAGTAGAGGTACCTTTTTACCGCTGGGCCGGAGAAGTACATTGTGTGATGGCACCCCATACATTCAACGAAATAGAGCTGGTCTCCCCCAACCATAATGTGCAACTTACGACAACTACAGCGTTTACATGCTAGGCGCTGTATTCGTGTATTCAGGTCAATACGCCGAGCAAATTGAATAGTATCGTGGGTTTCAAGCGCTTTCAGTGCGCTCTCCCACATAGGGTGCTCTTCCAATAGTTGATTAATGGCTAAAGAGTAAATATAAGGTATAGAGGATTTGTTTCCTTCAATATTGGTAATCTTAGAAACCGAAACACCAAGGAGAGACGCAAACTCTACCTTCCCATATTCTAATACAAAGCGACTTGCTATGAATTTGTCATAACTGTTTATATCTATCATAGAGCTAACTTTTTCGTAACTATGCTTGCATTATTGTATCTCTGGGCTTGGGAGACCCAGACCCCGTTTTTTGCGGTTTATTTGGTATCCTTAATGTTAATAATGTCTACGGGATTAGTATACGGATGGAATAATAAAATGTGAGGTTTTTATTATTATCAGTCAGGTAACATTATTTACCGTATTTAACATAAGTGTTAGATGTAACATTCAGACGTTCAGGGTAATGAAGTAAATATTGTTTTTTTGGGGGATAAAGAGATCAGGTGCAAACTGAAAAACGCCAATTTGAGAAGAATCCAGAGTCGGAGTGAATGATATCCGAGAGCTGTTTCACCCAGGCCATGAGCTGTTTAAGTAGGTTTTGTTCGCCAGATTGTGGGGGGCTGTGTCGCGAAGGAGGCCTGAGGAATGTAGTAACAGAAGCTTTCTTATGTCCTTACGCTCTGTGAGTCGCCCTGTTATTTCTTCTTTATATAGATAGTGAAAAAGCATGCATTACTTCCACCTGAAGCTGTTCCTGTTGATTTGCACCTATCTATGTTGTTAAACCAAAGAGCTTACAGCGAAGCGATAAAGTGGATAGGGTAGGAGGCGACACTTTGTCTAATGTCCATCCGGTGCCTCAGCCTGTGGATTACCATGAAAAAGAAAAAATGGGTGAGGCAATTGTGCGGATTCTACGGGAGGGTTGATAGTTTTCTATATATAGATAAGGAATTTCGTCACTGACACCCCTGTTTTGTTAGTAAAACAGTAAAGTTTTGGTTCCTAAATTGTGTCTTTCAGTTCTTGTTGGGTGATTTTTGAACGAACGATCATTTTTATGATAAAAAGCGCTTGCGGAAAAAATCGGAATGCCTATACTTCACTCCTGTCGACGGGCGAGGGTTTGAGACTTGAGTCACGAAGATTGTGAAACAAGATGAAATCTTGAGTTCGCATCCAAATCGGCAA
>BAXG01000019.1 GCA_001310455.1 Photobacterium sp. JCM 19050 | reverse complement strand
GGAAAAAGAAACCGGACCTGGGAAGAGAAGGTCCTGGGAAAATCGGGAAGGGCAGAATCATGGAGAGTACGCAGTCGGGTTTGGCGAGAAAAAGCCTTGTGCAGTTTTCGCCAAACCCATACATTCTCTCGCCTCTCGCCTCTCGCCTCTCGCCTCTCGCCTCTCGCCTCTCGCCTCTCGCCTCTCGCCTCTCGCCAATACAAAAAAACCGGCCTAAGCCGGTTTTATCGTAAAGAAAAAGAGTCGAGATTATTCAATATTCTGGATCTGCTCGCGCATCTGCTCGATAAGCACTTTCAGTTCAACAGCAGAAGCAGTGACTTCGGTATTGATAGACTTGGAAGCCAGGGTGTTCGACTCTCGGTTGAACTCCTGCATCATAAAGTCCAGACGTCGGCCACAGGCTCCGCCTTTTTTCAGTACTTTGCGGGTTTCTTTAACGTGGGAATCCAGTCGATCCAGCTCTTCTGCCACATCAACCTTCTGTGCCATCAGGATCATTTCCTGCTCTACGCGGCCAGCTTCCAGTTCCACCTTGGCTTCTTCAAAGCGGCTGTGGATTCGGTCACGCTGCCATGCCAGGATCTCCGGCATTTTGGCGCGCACTTTAACCACTTCTTCGCTGATCGCATCCAGGCGCTGCTCGATCATGGTATTAATGTTGTTGCCTTCGCTCAGACGGGCCGCGATGAAATCATTGATCGCTTCATCAAAGGCTTCCAGCAGCGCTTTATTGATTGCATCCATATCCTGCTCAGGAGTCTCGAGAACACCCGGCCATTGCAAAACCTGGAATGGATTGATGCTACCTTCGCCAGTGGTGCCTTTTACCCATTTAGCGGCGTTGATGACCTGCTGAGCCAGAGACTCATTGATCTTCAGTTCAGTATTTGCAGCCGGGTTGGCTTCAAAGCGCAGGCTGCATTCTACTTTACCGCGTGCAAGGCGCTGGCGGAAACGCTCACGCAGAACCGGCTCAAGCGAGCGAAATTGTTCTGGCATACGCAGGTAAGTTTCAAGATAACGCTGGTTTACCGAACGAATTTCCCAGGCGGCTGTGCCCCAGTCGCCCTTGATTTCGCGTCGGGCGTACGCAGTCATACTGTGGATCATGATATGGCTTCATTGGTCAAATTTGATGCTGATTATACGTCACCGGTGCCGAGGCGTCAGCTAAGTCAGCTATTTGGTGAGAGAATCGCAAAGATGACCACGTTTTACTGATTCTGGATTTGTCTTTTCTCTTTTTCCTAAAGATGAAAGGCAAAAATGTGTGCACTATTCGCGCTGCTTCAAAGAAACCGCTATAATCGCCGGTCAATTCATCCCACTCAGTCGACAGACTTTAATTAAAGGTGAAGCTATGCGCCCAAGCGGAAGAGCAAACCACGAGGTTCGTCCTGTTTCTATTACCCGTAACTTTACTTGCCATGCTGAAGGTTCAGTGCTGGTTGAGTTCGGTAACACCAAAGTGATTTGTACCGCCACTGTAGAAGACGGTGTGCCTCGCTTCCTGAAAGGCCAGAACCAAGGCTGGATCACTGCCGAGTACGGTATGCTGCCTCGTTCAACCCATTCCCGTATGCGCCGCGAGGCAGCAAACGGCAAGCAGGGTGGCCGCACAATGGAAATCCAGCGTCTGATTGCTCGCAGCCTGCGCGCAGCCGTAGACCTTGGCAAACTGGGCGATTACACCATTACTGTTGACTGTGATGTTATCCAGGCTGATGGTGGTACCCGCACAGCTTCTATCACTGGTGCAAGTGTTGCGCTGGCTGATGCCCTGAACAAGCTTGTTGCTGACGGCAAACTGAAAGAAAGCCCAATGAAGGGTCATGTTGCTGCTGTCTCTGTTGGTATCTTTGAAGGTACTGCGGTTTGTGACCTGGAATACGTGGAAGACTCAGCGGCTGAAACCGACATGAACGTAGTCATGCTGGAAGACGGCAATATGATTGAGGTTCAGGGTACCGCAGAGGGTGCACCATTCAGCCAAGAAGAGCTTATGGAAATGCTTGCGCTGGCCCGTCAGGGGATCGAGCATATTGTCACGGTGCAGAAGGCATCGTTAGTATCGTAATTTTTAAGAGCGGCTTCCTGTTGGAGCCGCTTTTTTTTAACCGGAAAGTCCATTTCCGGGCGTGTTGGAATACGAAGAAATATCAGGAGAAACAATGAAAGCGTATCAGCGTCAATTCATCGAGTTTGCATTGGAAAAGCAGGTTCTGAAATTTGGTGAGTTTACCCTGAAGTCTGGCCGCAAGAGCCTTACTTCTTTAACGCCGGTCTGTTCAATACCGGTCGCGACCTGGCAAAGCTGGGCCGTTTCTACGCTGAAGCGCTGGTTGATGCTAAAGTGGAATACGACGTGCTGTTTGGTCCTGCCTACAAGGGGATCCCTATTGCGACGACAACAGCTGTTGCGCTGGCAGAACATCACGATGTGGACACACCGTATTGCTTCAACCGTAAGGAAGCTAAAGACCACGGCGAAGGTGGCAACCTGGTGGGCAGTGCGCTGGAAGGCCGCATTATGCTGGTTGACGATGTTATAACTGCGGGCACCGCCATTCGTGAATCGATGGAAATCATCCAGGCAAACGGTGCGGATCTGGCTGGAGTCCTGGTTGCATTGACCGCCAGGAACGCGGCAAGGGTGAGCTGTCAGCAATTCAGGAAGTGGAACGCGATTTCGGCTGTAAGGTGATTTCCATTGTCAGCCTTGGTGATCTGGTTACTTACCTCGAAGAGCGTGGGGACAACGAGCATCTGGATGCGGTAAAAGCGTATCGCGCAGAGTACGGTATCTAACGCGACCTGAACCGAATAAGGAACGAAACGGGAGCCTCGGCTCCCGTTTTTTGTTTCTTTACACCGCGAGCGGCAGGCCTTCCAACTGATGGGATAGCAGGCGCCAGTGCTGCTCGAAATTGGCAGTTGGCTTTTGCTGGAAACCGGAACGGACGAAACGGCAGATACTGCCTTCTGCAAAACTCAAAAGGTGGGAAGCCAGAATAGCTTCATCCATTGGCCAACCCTTTCCTTCACGAAGCTGACGCTCTCGCATTACCTGGCGAAGTTGGGTTTCAATACGCTGGAAAAATTGGTTTATACGGCCTTGCAGGCGTTCCTGTTCAAACATCAGGGCGTGCCCGGTCATAATGCGGCTCAGACCCGGGTTGCGTTCGCTAAAACCCAGGAGAAGCTGGGTGATCAGGCGCAGCCGCTGCATGGTGTCCTTTTCATCATCCAAAATCCGGTTGATGCGGCTCATGATGGAGTCTTCGATAAACTCGATCAGCCTTCAAACATCCGTGCTTTGCTAGGAAAATGACGATATAGCGCGGCTTCAGAAACACCCACCTGCTCAGCAAGCATTTTAGTGGTAATACGCTGGCTGCCCTGGTTGGATTCCAGCATCTCAGCAAGTGCCTGGAGGATTTCTTCGCGGCGGTTATTTTTTTTGTTACCTGCCATGAACGGATGGTTCCTTTGTCATCAGTAACGCCGGGTACGGCAAAAATCACGACGCTATCTTAGCGGGATGACCCGGTTATGTAAAAGATTGTCAGAGAAATTAGGGGGATCGTCAGGTTTTAGCCAAGCCTTACCGGGCAGATACAAAAATGCCTGCAACAAGGCAGGCATTTTAGATTCCGGAGCAGACAAATTAGAACAGCTTGTTGGCTGTTTCGTAGATGTCAGCGCGGAATGGACGCTTCATGTTTTCAATCGCGTCGATAATATCGTGGTGAACCATTTTGTCGTTCTGTACACCTACACAACGACCACCTTCACCGGCCATCAGCAGTTCAACCGCGTATGCGCCCATACGAGATGCAAGAATACGGTCAAATGCGACAGGCTGGCCGCCACGCTGGATGTGGCCCAGGATAGTGGCGCGGGTTTCACGGCCGGTTTCAGTTTCAATGAACTTCGCCAGCTCGTTCACATCGGTCATCAGCTCTGTGATTGCTACGATAGCGTGCTTCTTACCTTTGTAGATGCCTTCACGGATCTTGCTCAGCAGTGCGTCTTTGTCCAGACCCACTTCAGGGATGATGATGTACTCACAACCACCCGCCATTGCTGCTGCCATGGTCAGGTCACCACAGTGGCGGCCCATGACTTCAACGATAGAAATACGCTGGTGCGAAGAAGAGGTATCACGTAGGCGGTCAATGGCTTCGATAACGGTGTTCAGTGCAGTCATGTAACCGATAGTGTAGTCGGTACCTGCAACATCATTGTCGATAGTACCTGGCAGGCCGATACACGGATAACCCATTTCGGTCAGCTTCTTTGCGCCCATGTAAGAGCCGTCACCACCGATAACAACCAGTGCTTCAATGCCGTGCATCTTCAGGTTCTGAATGGCCTGAAGGCGGACTTTTTCGTCGCGGAATTCCGGGAAGCGGGCTGAGCCCAGGAAAGTACCGCCACGGTTGATAATGTCAGAAACGCTGTTGCGGTTCAGTTTTTCAATACGGTTCTGGTGCAGGCCCTGGTAGCCGTCGTAAATACCGTAAACTTCAACGCCTTCACTCAGTGCCGCGCGGACAACACCGCGGATGGCTGCGTTCATACCTGGGGCGTCGCCGCCACTGGTCAATACACCAATCTTGCTAACCATGGTTACCCTCTGATCTTTGGAATCGAAATTTTTAAATCCGGTTTCCGATGCCGGTTTACTTTGGCCTAATGCAGACGGTTTATGGCGTCTGTTGTGTTTGCCCTGGCCGAGTTCGCTATTTTGCCAGCACCTGCGGAAAACTGTAACTTTTTTACTTATGTAAGAGTATTACAACTTTGCTAAGAAAGTTCGTTGATTCATGTCAGGATCCGTTATCGGGGCTGATATTTCCTCCCCATTTACCCGTGATTCCTATAGTTGAGCCTGCTCTCTGCGGCTGTTTCTCACAACGGAAACGGGGTCCTGGTGAATCAGTATGTCGGCTCCCGGGAATGCCACTTCCAGACGGTCTTCAACCTCATCAGCGATGAGGTGAGCATCTTTAAGTGGGAGCTCATCGTCCAGCTCCAGGTGGAGTTGGATAAATCGGGTGATGCCGGCCTGACGGGTTCTCAGGTCGTGTACACCATGAACACCGGCAACACCGGATGCCAGCACCATAATTTTTTCTTCTTCCTCTGCCGGAAGCTGATGGTCGAGCAGAGACTGTACCGCATCGCGTGCCATTTTGTAGGCGCTGACCAGGATAAAAATCCCGACAAGGATCGCAAACCCGGCATCCGCGTAGATGAAACCGTAAGCGCTGAGCGCCAGTGCAACGATGATTGCTATGTTCATCAATAAGTCAGACTGGTAGTGCAGGGAGTCTGCGGCAATAGCCTGGCTGCCGGTTTTGCGTACCACCCACTTCTGGAATATCACCAGACCACCGGTCAATACAATGGCGACCATACTGACATAAATACCAAAACCGGGGTCAGAGAGTTCAGATGGGCGGAACAGGCGTTCTATGCCTTGCAGGATAAGGAAACAGGCAGAACCGACGATAAAGGTAGATTGTGCGAGTGCGGCCAGGGATTCGGCCTTTCCATGCCCGAATTTGTGCTCTTCATCGGCAGGTTGCAAGGCAAAACGGATGACTATCAGGTTGGTGAGTGACGCAAGAATATCCAGTAGAGTCGACCACTGAGGCCAACAGGCTCATAGAAGAGGTGTACCACCAAGCCATTAGCTTGATACCCAAAAGTACTGTCGCAACGACCATGGCCGCCCAGGCTGCTGTCTGAACAAGCCGCCGATATCTTTCCGTCATAACATGTCAAATTTCAACATTAATTGGGTGAAGTATAACCCTTTTCCGATGAAATTTAACCACATTTCCGGTTGCCATCAAATGCATACAGCCCCGTAAATGGGGCTGTAAAGGAAGTCTGATGGGGATTTGAGCTTAGTTCTGGCGTTTCTCAGCCTTTTTTCCATTTTTTCCTGACATTTTTGCTGCTGTTCAGACTGGAGTTCCTGCAACTTAGTCTTTTGTTCCGGTGTCAGCACGGAGTACATCTGGTGCATGTTTTGCGCCATCGAAACCCGCTTTTCAACTTGCTGGTTTGCCATCTCCTGAGCCAGCGCCCTTACTGCTCCCTCGTCCAGCTTGTCGGCCAGAAGCAGTTGCTGCATCTTCTGGTGGTTAGCCTGGGTGGCTTTCATTTTTTCAGTGCGGTTGCCTTTGTTGGCACGCATGTCTTCACGCATTTGCTTGAGTTGGTCTTTTTGTGCATCGGTGAGGTCGAGCTGGCGGAACATCTTTTTGCCGCCCATCATACAACCGTGGCCGTCGTAGCCACCTTTTCCACCGTGTCCGCCATGACCACCCCCGAAGGCGAAGGCTGATGCCGAACCAAATGCCAGGGGAAGGGCCATGATCATTGCAACTGTCTTTTTGGAAAAGCGCATAGGTGTTCTCCTTTTCGGGTTCAGTACGCAGCGGAATGTGCCGCGATGTGAGTACAGATTACGTGCTGCTGCGTAAACTGGGGTGCGGTGCATGTAAAGTTGTGTAAAACCCGGTAAAGCTGCGTTTTGACGCTGGAGCTGAGCGGGCGGTAAGCTGATAATCCAGAGAGTGAATTACCCCTATCACCCAGCAGGAACAAGAGAATGGCAAATATCCTGATCATTGATGACGATACCGAACTGACGGGGCTGCTCAGTGACATTTTGGAGCTGGAAGGCTTTACTGTGACTGTGGCACACAATGGTCAGCAGGGGCTGGAGTGCCATAACGACGATGTAGACCTTATTCTGCTTGATGTGATGATGCCGGTGCTGGGCGGGATGGAAACCTTGCGCCGCCTGCGTGAAAACCACGACACACCTGTGCTGATGCTGACAGCCAAAGGGGAAGAAATCGACCGTGTAATGGGGCTGGAGCTGGGGGCAGATGATTACCTGCCAAAGCCTTTCAGTGACCGGGAATTGCTCGCCCGTATGCGCGCCATCCTGCGGCGTACCGCCAAGGTTTCAACAGAAGAACGCCAGTCCGGCGATGCCCTGACTTACCAGGATCTCACCATATATCCGGGTCGTCTGGAACTGTTTTGCTGCGGGGAACCGGTTGAAGTGACCGGGACTGAGCTCGCGCTTCTCCAGTATCTTGTTGAGCGCCCGGGTCAGGTTGTGGCTAAAACAGACCTTAGCTTGGATGTACTGGGTAAACGGCTGGCCCCCTTTGATCGGGCGGTGGATATGCATGTTTCCAACCTTCGTAAAAAACTTCCGGAACGTGAAGACGGCAAACCGCGCATCAAAACCCTGCGCGGGCGGGGCTACCTGTTGGTAGAGGAGTAATCATGGCTGCCCAATCCCAATCTTTTTGGAAACACCTCGCCCGGTACTTACCGTTCAGCAGCCTGACAGCCCGAATCTTCGCGATTTTTTGGTTCACCCTGTTGCTGGTGATGATTTCTGTTTTGGTGGTTCAGCACCAGGACCCGCGAAACTATGAGCCGGTCAACCCGCGAATGAAGGCCGAGCTCAATGAGATTGCCGGGAGGGTGTCAAAAGCCCTGACCAAGCAACCGGGGGATATGATCAGCAGCCTTCGGGCGCTCAGTCGTGACCACCGTAAAATCCAGCATATGAAGGGTATTAAGCTCTACTTCACAGATACCGATGGCGTGGTGTTGGATCTCGGCAGGCACAGTGACAAATTCGTGCGCAACTTTGCCAGTTCATCTGACAACCCGGAAAAGCCGTTGACCCGGCAGTACGGCCCCTGGCAGATGGCCGGGCCTTTTGTGATAAGCGATGGCAGTGAGCAAGGTTGGATGTATATTGGCAGACGGCTGCGTGAGCCGCCGCCATTTCTTATTCGTCTTTTGGATAACCCGGTCCAGTTGCTGCTGGCAACCATGCTTGTCAGTACCCCGTTACTGCTCTGGCTGGCATGGGCAGTAACCCGGCCGGCCCGTAGGCTGCAGATGGCGGCAGAGCGCGTGGGCAAAGGGGAATTTGCCATAGACCCGTCACTGGAAAAAGGCCCCCGTGAGTTCCGGCAAGCTGGTGCCAGTTTCAACCAGATGGTTGGGGCGGTGGACAGCATGATCACCGGCCAGCAACGGCTGCTTTCTGATATCTCCCACGAGTTGAGATCACCCCTGACCCGCCTTCGTATGGCGAATGCTCTTGCAATCCGCAAGCAGGGGGAAAGCAAAGAACTCAGCCGGATTGATACGGAAGCTGACCGGTTGGAGCAGATGATTGCCGATCTGTTGTCGCTCTCCCGTATGCAGCTTAACAGCCATGCTGAGCGCGATGTGTACACGCTGGACGACCTGTGGCAAACCCTGCTGGATGACGCAGAATTTGAAGCAGGGCAGTTGGGTAAAGTGCTGAATAGGGAGCCCCTTCCGGCCGCGCATATTGAGGGGCATGGACAGCTTCTTTGCAGTGCTTTGGAAAATGTGGTTCGAAATGCCATTAAGTACGCAAATTCACAGATTGATGTGGGCTTTCAGGTAGAAGGCCGGGTTTTGCGTGTCACTGTCAGTGATGACGGTGAAGGGGTACCGGAGGAAATGCTGGGTGATATTTTCCGGCCATTTTACCGGGTATCGACGGCACGGGATCGTGAAACCGGAGGCTCTGGCCTTGGGCTGGCGATTACCGACAGTGCGATGCGCCAGCACAATGGTTCTGCCTTAGCGGTTAACAATACACATGGCGGTCTGACCATCACCCTCACGTTCACCGACATTATGCCGGGAAAATAATACCAACGGGACTATTTCCCTGCTTGTATACCCAAACCACCTTAAGGTGGTTTGGGTATAGCGACCAGTGAATGAATCCCTTTGGTACAACTCAATGTAACTCCGCTAAATTTCGGGTGATTTTCAATCCTCTTGCTAACCTTAATCTATGGGCTTTCGAAATGAGCCCGGTTGCAAAGGAGTGAGTCCCCTATGTCATCCACAATGACCATCAAACAGCGTTTGATGCTGTTTGTGTTCCTGGTTTGTGGCATTCAGTTGATTGTCGCCGCGTTTGTTTTTTCCCAGCTTGCTTCAACTGAAGTGCATATAAAGGGTGTCGCGCACCGGGATATCCCGGTTATCGCAGCGCTGAGTAAGGCAACTGAACACCAACTTGAGCAGCGTATCGCATACAACAAAGCGTTTCGATATGCCCTTGAAGTAGGTGTAGAGCCAAATGCGGAAGAAAAATACCGACAACAGGTTGAGGATTTTCACGCACTTGGCAAAGGCATTGCCGATGAATGGAAAGATATAAGGGCTCAGCTCACAATAGATGACACCTTTACCGAGGAAGAGAAAGTTGCCTTCAGTGAGGCGTTGCTGAAGCTCAACACCATTGTTGAGCAGCACACGCTGTGGCAGATTCATGTCGAAGAGGTGTTTTCAGAGCTTGAGGGAAAACATTACCACGAAGCTGAAGTGCTGGATGAAACCGTGGGTGCAGAAGCGGCGCGGACTACCAAGCTGGTTGAGTCACTGCTGGTCGATATCGAAATTTTTACCGAAGAGGCGGTGATAGGCATCGAGAAACAGGCTCGGCTGCTTGAATGGCTGGTTGCAGTTGCTGCCGTGGTTTCCACCATTATTGCGGTGATCATGTCCAAAATAATCCTCGCCAGAATCTACCGGGGCTTGAACAAAGTTTCTGCGGCGCTTGCCATTCAGGCTGGTGGAGATTTCAGCCGGGAAGGCATTGTTGATGAGCCGGGTATCATCGGTGAATTGCAAAAAAACATGGAAGGCACCCGCAAAAGTACCAATGCCATGATTGCCAAGGTCGCCAATGAAGTGTCTGAGGCGGCTGATGCACTGGATAAGTCCACCCATGCAGTCAAACACAATGCCCACTCCCAAACTCAGGAAATCAGCCAAATCGTAACGGCATTCAGCGAAATGCTGTCCTCAGCGCAGGATGTCGCCAGTAACTCTTCAAAAACCCAGGAGGCCACTGAAAGCGCATCCGGTCAGTCATCTGAGAGTATGCGTATCAATGAGGAGTCGATGAATCAGATTCACGGCCTTATCGATACACTGACGCAGAGCAGCAAGGTCCTTGAAGAGCTGGAAAAAAACAGCGGGAGTATTTCGTCAGTGCTGGATGTGATTAAGGGGATTGCAGAGCAGACCAATCTCCTTGCCCTTAACGCGGCGATCGAGGCTGCCCGTGCAGGTGAAGAAGGCCGGGGGTTTGCTGTGGTGGCGGATGAAGTACGCAGCCTTGCGCAGCGTACCCATGATTCAACCTCTGAAATCGAAACCATGTTTGAGCAGCTCAACAATGCAACCCATGATGCAGTAGAGACCATCCGAAAAAGCTGTCAAATGGGTGACCGGACCATTGAGTTGTCCCGTCAGTCTTCGACATACCTGGCTCAGGCAGGAAATGCTATCGGGCAGGTGACAGATATGAACCGTCGGGTTGCCCAGGCAGCAGAAGAGCAAAGTGGTGTAGTGGGTGATGTGAACGTCAACCTGAATAAGGTCAGGGACATGGCAGATGAGAGCATGCACGAAGTTGAGCTTTTGGTGGAGGCAACAGGAAGCCTGAATGCTATTGCCCAAAATCTGCAGGCTTCAGTCGGGAGAACACCGTAGCATTCAAATTTCGTCGGGGAATTAGAAATTGCCTGTCAGCGCAGGGGTTGTCAGAATAACGCAAATGTGAATTTGGATACCGCGTAAATGTTTGATATCGCCCTGTATGAACCGGAGATTGCCCCAAATACCGGTAATATAATCCGACTGTGTGCCAACACCGGTGCCAAGCTGCACCTAATAGAGCCATTGGGGTTTGATCTGGAAGAGAAAAAGGTTCGCCGCGCCGGCCTTGACTACCATGATCTGGCACTGGTTACCCGACACAAAAGCTATGAGGATTTTCTGGCTTTTGTGGATGGGCGCCGTATTTTTGCCTGCACGACAAAAGCGACCGGATACCATACGGATGCGCAGTTTGAGAAGGGAGATATCCTGATGTTCGGCCCGGAAACTCGCGGCCTGCCGCTTGCGGTTATCGAAAGCCTGCCGGTAAACCAGCGCCTGCGAATCCCGATGCAGAAAACCAGCCGCAGCCTGAACCTGTCAAACGCAGCTTCAATCATTGCTTACGAAGCCTGGCGCCAGCTCGGGTTTGAAGGTGCGGTTTAATACCAACAGGTATCGCGCCAGAAATTTAAGTACAAAAAAGGGAGCCGAGGCTCCCTTTTCTCATCCGGATACGGATTACGCTTTTGCAGCAGCTGCCGCTTTAGCGATAGCAGCAAAACCTGCAGCTTGCAGGGCAGCACCGCCAACCAGCGCGCCGTCGATGTCTTCCATCGCGAACAGTTCTGCAGCGTTTTCAGCTTTAACAGAACCGCCGTACTGGATAACAACTTTCTTGGCAACTTCTTCGCTGTAAGAAGCCAGGTGTGCACGGATAGCCGCGTGGATATCTTGTGCCTGTTGTGCAGTCGCAGCTTTACCAGTACCGATCGCCCAGATTGGTTCGTAAGCGATGATCGCGCCTTCCAGCGCTTCGATACCGTGCATGTTGATCACTGCGTCGATTTGACGTGAACATACAGCTTTGGTTTCGCCAGCTTCGTTCTGCGCTTCGGTTTCACCGATGCAGAATACTGGGATCAGGCCGTTTTCTTTCAGGAAGCCGAATTTCTTAGCAACAAACTCGTCTGATTCGTTGTGGTATTCACGACGCTCAGAGTGACCGATGATCACGTGAGTTACGCCGAAATCCTTCAGCATTTCTGGAGAGATATCGCCGGTGTAAGCGCCGCTGGCGTTTACGTCAACGTTCTGGGTGCCCAGGAAGATCTTGTTAGTTGCTTTGCCCAGCAGTTGTTCTGCCAGATCTGCATACATCACAGGTGGCGCGATAACTACGTCAACGCCTTCAACACCATTCAGCTCAGCGTCCAGACCCTTGATCAGATCTGAAACCATTGCCTTGCTACCGTTAAGTTTCCAGTTACCCATAACCACAGGACGGCGCATAGGTTTTCCTCCAAACTCAGTCCAATGAAATAAAAAATCCGACAGAAAAGATAGCAGCTCGCCTGCCGGTGTTTCCTGTCCAAAATCATGAATGTCACCGTTTGTACTCGTTTTGAGAGCAAATGTGAAGGGTACAAAAGCAGATAGTTAAAATAATCATTCATTCAAAGGCGTGATCCGGTGCCTGTTCCCGTCGCTTTCAGGATGAACAAAATGAATAAAAACGCTATGTTAGCGAAATGAAGGATGCGGGTAACATCCTGTTTCCCGGCCTGTTGCGAAGGAATACGCCATGCCTAATATCATTGTGGAATATGCTGATCCGGTTGCAGAACGGGTTAATGTAGGCGGACTTGTCGAAGATTTACACCGGGCTGCGCTCAATACCGGCCTGTTCTCACCGGATGCTGTGAAAACCCGTGCTTATCCTTGCCACACCTGGCTTATCGGTGAGCGTGAGAACCACTCAACCTTTGTGCATGTTGAAGCCGGAATACTGGCAGGCCGGAGTGCAGAGCAGAAAAAACAGCTCAGTGAAGCCTTGCTTGCGGTGCTGGTGGCCCATTGCCCGGCCGTATTCAGTATGACCGTCGATATCCGGGATATGGATACGCAAGCATTCAGTAAACACACCAACGATCTCTGATTTAGTTAAAAAAGCCTTCGTTAATGCCAATGACCTCACCGAGCCAGTGACTGAGTTCGGTGTGGTCTTTTACATGGTCACCCGTTGAAGGTGTATCAGGACAGACAGGTCGCCCCGGTTGGCGTCCAACCAGTCTACAAATGCCCAATCACTGAAGTTCACCTGAAACATCGGCAAGTTTTTGGGGACCAACGGGATAGGGCACCAGCTCAAACGTCCGGATATCAAGACGCTCTTTGTTGATCTGTTGCCTCAAACCTTCCGCTTTGTTGCGCTGTGTCGTATCAGGAGGAAATTTCCGGAATAAGCGGGGAGATGTGGCGGATTCGTTCGAATTTCCTGAAGAAGAGGCCTGCGTGAAAACGCCACACCGGCAACCCGGTCACCGGTATGAAAAGCCTCTCGGAAATATAATATTTATCGCCAATCCGGTTCACGCTCGGAAGGTGGGAAGGAAAGCACTTTTGCATTTTTCTCTTCCAATTCGTCAGGCTGGTGAGGGATTTCTGGAAACGGCCAAACTGACGCATCAGATCTCGCATTAGCATGGCATTGACGTGATTGGGGTTCTTTCCATGGGCAATCACGCGGTTGATATGGCTCATCATTGCCCGGAGCTGAGGGCGATTGTCTTCTGGTGCTTCGTTAATGACTGACTCGCTCAAAGACATGCGTAACGCTTCCAGTTGGAGCGGATCAGTTTCTGCCAGGCGCTTCAGCTCGTCAAATGAAGGTAATGTTGTCATCGCAACTCTCCTTTGTCGCGTTGGTAAACGTCACCGCTATAGTTTCTTACTCTGCTGCTGACACGTTCGTTTAGCTGTCAGTTGGCAGTGCAACCTGAAGCGGTACTGCGCTTCCAATATAAAGTGCAAAAAGGTGAGTACAACGGGGGTGATGTCTCACGAGTGAGACGAGAGGGGTAATCAAACACCCCGGAAAAGCTAACTTGCTGTTTCCGGGGTGATGTTTTTTTGACCGTTTTGTTGTCTTATTTATGAGAAAGCGAGAGGGCTTTCTCATTTTCCATGTTACCAGTAGTGTTCTGTGGTGATATGTCCGGGCTTTCTTCGCAGGTTTTTTCCAGCCCTTTTTCGTTAAGCAGGCTCCGCACTTCTTTCACCATCTCCGGGTTACCACAAAGCATCACCTGGCTTTGTTCCGGTGACAGTTTCAGGCCTGTCATACGTTCGAGTGTGCCATCAGCAAGGGAGTGGGTTATCCGACCTGACAGGGCATTGCTGTGAGGTTCCCGGCTGACAAAATTCTGCACTATCAGTCGGTCGGGATGAAGTTTCTTAAGTGCTTTGATTTCAGCCTGGTAACTGAGATCAGCGGCAAACCGAACAGCATGTACCAGTACTACCTTGCGAAAACGCTGCCAGACGTCGTCTTCACCAAGTATCGACAGGTAAGGGCCAAGTGCCGTACCTGTCGCCATCATCCACAGATGTTCTCCTTCGGGGATTTCATCGAGCACGAAGTAACCGGCAGCATCCTTGGTGATCATTAACTTATCGCCTTTCTCCAGAGCGTGGAGGCGGGGGGAAAGTTGCCCGTCCGCAACCCGGGTGGCGTAAATTTCAATATACTTGCTGCCCGGCGAATTTACGTAGGAATAGGCGCGCTGGATGATATTGCCGTCGATTTCCATTGCCAACTTGGTAAATTGACCGGCAGTAAACGGCGCAACATCCGCTTCCAACACCAAACTGAACAAGTCTTTGTTCCAGTGTCGGTTTTCGATGACTTCTGCGTGTACCCAGTTTGCCATATGTCCTCCTTGGGTTAATGAGGGACGAAGCGATAAGTGCAGCGGCGCTGACCTTTTATAATGTGCTCGTCCCGTTCCACCCGGCACTCGTTTTCCAACAGACGTTGGAAAAGTCGCAGTTCCGAGTGGCAAAGCGTTTCGCAACGTTTTGCTGCGTGGCAGATGGGGCAGTGGTTCTCCACCAATATGTAGGTGTCACCTTCCCGGTTCAGTTCTGCCATGTAACCTTCCCGCTCTCGCAGGAACACCAGGCGATTGAGTTTTTCCTCAAGCCCGGTGCAGTCGTGGAATTCTGACTGGTATAGATTCAGTGTAATCTCTTCCCGCCGGCTCACGACTTTTTCTATGCCTTCCTGGCCGAATAGTTCTTCTACCGATTCGATAAGTGTGATGCTCAGATCGCCATGACGATCGGCAAAATGGTTGTGTCCTTCCGTCGTCAGACTCCAGTGCCGGGTAGGGCGACCGACCTTGACGCGGATATCACTGAATTCAACCAAACCGGAATCCTCCAGGCTCTGGAGGTGCTGACGGATGCCCATGGTGGTCATTCCAAGGTCATCTGCGAGAACCTTGGCAGTGACAGCGCCGTCGCGTTTGATACGTTGCAAAATGATATCGATGGTCTTCATGATCACCTGGCGTCAGTCGATGTTGTGACCATTATGTCGTGATTGAAGTATATAAAGCAACTGCTTTACTAACTGTTGGGTCGACGATATCACTCCGCTTTATGGCAGTAAACGCTCCGAGATGACGGGAGAACCCCGTCCCTTCAAAGCCTATAAAGAATCCCAATCCAAGGTGACGTACTCGCCATTTTGGATCCGGGTTGGCCAAACCTGATTGCTGGCCTGATGGATGCTCGGGGTGATTCGCAGAGACGTATCGATGCCGAGATCAAAAACATTAAGAGCGTTGAGGCCGTCTACAATGCTTTCTGAATCGACTGAACGGCCGGCTTTTTCAATGCCCATCACCAAAATTTTCGCGGCAAGAAAGCTTCAAGGGAGAGAAAACTCTCCGGCTTACCCCGGCTGTATTTTGCAAAGGCACTTCGGTATTCCCGAACGCCCGGCAGATCAGACTGATAGTGGGGAACAACCTGAGTGACGATGACCCCTTCAGATTGTTTGCCCAGTTCTTTCAAAAGCGGAATGCTGCCCACGAAAGACACGTTGAGGTACAAGGCATCCGGCAGCTTCTTTTTTGCCAGTTTGATAAACTTTGCACAGGGCTTGTACGCACCCACCATGATGATGGCCTTGGGCTTGATGTCGGCTTTCATAATGGTCGCCAGCCCTTTCTCTACCCGGGAGGTGTTTCGAAGGTACCGGCCATGTGCCAGGAACTCTGTTTTATTGAAGCCTCTGGCTTTCAGCGCTTTCACCGCCCCGTCGTAACCCGCTTTGCCATAACCGTCCTTCTGGGTAAAAAAGGCAATTTCTTCCGGTTTGATTCCACTTTTCAGCAGGCCGTCAATCATTGCTGCGGTTTCCTGGGCATAACTTGCGCGGTAGTTGATGACATAACGGTCGGGTGGGGAGTTGCGCAAAAGCCCGGCACCGGTAATGGCGCCCACCAGAGGTGTCTTTAACTGGTTGGCGAGCGGAACGGTAACCACGGCTGTAGGTGTACCCACGTTGCCAATGACGGCTGAGACCTCTTCCTCTTCAATCAGTTTGCGCATATTTTTTGCCGCTCGGTCAGGCTCATAACCGTCATTCAGGGCAATCAGTTCAAGGGTGTGTCCGTTCACGCCACCCCGTTCGTTGATCATCTGAAAGTAGCTTTCAACGCCGGCTTTGACGTTTTTCCCCAGCCCTTTTGCCGGGCCGGCCAACGCTGTCGACATACCGATTTTGATCACCTCAGCCTGCGCGGTGGTGCCGAAGGAAAAGCACATTGCCGCAACCAGTGCGAGGGCGGCAGGAAATGTGGGTCTATGACGGGATCTCATTAATATGCGCCTCGTTTGTTGTGCAAACGATCTAAATATAGGGCATATGTCGCATATGTGACGGGAAAGTCCGGAAAAATATAGGAAAAAACCGGGGTGCCAGGAGGGAAAAGCCAACAAAAGTCAGGCCGGTCAGGGGGAAGGGACCGGCCTGACTGATTACAGAATGTGCCTTTTACGGCGTCATCCTTGCGGTCGAGATAATGGATAGAGGAAATACGGCGGATGGTGCGGCATTTTCCGCGGATCAGCAGGGTTTCTGTGGTGGCAATGTTGCCCTTACGGCTGATGCCGTTGAGCAGGTCGCCTTTGGTGATACCGGTTGCTGAAAAAATCACGTTGTCGCTGCGCGCCATGTCTTCCATGCGCAATTTTTTGCCCGGTTCGATACCCATTTCAGCACAGCGCGCGATTTCCATTTCTCCGAAGCGGCGGTTTTCCTCGCTGTCGCCTTTGACTTCATGGCGAGGCAGCAAACGGCCGTTCATGTCGCCACCCAATGCGCGGATGACTGCTGCAGAAACCACGCCCTCCGGCGCACCGCCAATACCGTACATCACATCAACTTCACTGTCTGGCATACAAGTGAGGATGGAGGCGGCAACATCTCCGTCAGGGATGGCGAACACCTTCACGCCCAATTCCTGCATTTCGCGGATGGTGTTGTCGTGGCGAGGTTTTGCCAGCGTGGTAACGACCAGTTGATCCAGCGGCTTACCCAGTGCGTCAGCGATGGCGTTCAGGTTGTCACGCAGCGGTTTGTCGATATCAATAACGCCTTTGGCGTCTTGTCCGACAACCAGCTTTTCCATGTACATGTCCGGTGCTTTGAGGAAACTGCCTTTCTCTCCAGCAGCGAGCACAGACAGAGCATTGGACTGACCCATGGCGGTCATACGGGTGCCTTCAATCGGGTCGACAGCGATATCTACCGCATCGCCACCCATGCCCACTTCTTCACCGATAAACAGCATAGGGGCATCGTCAATTTCACCTTCACCGATGACAATTTCACCGGCGATTTCTGTCTGATTCAGCAGGGCACGCATGACTTCTACCGCAGCGCCGTCGGCTGCGTTTTTGTCACCACGGCCAAGCCACTTGTGGCCAGCCAGCGCTGCACCTTCCGTGACGCGGGAAAATGCCATAGCCAGGTCGCGTTTCATCCGAACTCCAAGTAATTTTTTGAGGAAACTGATAGTTTTTGAGTAAACCGCTAATCGGCGCGGATTCTAACACACAGGAAAAGGAAACGTTTGCGTTTTTGAAAGTTTCGCGCGTTAGGCGCCTGTTTGCAGGGTAAAAGAAAGGCCTGCCGGAGCAGACCTTATTCTTGATAGCTGTATTTATGCCTCTTCCCAGCCTTTTGCCCGGCCAATGGCACGTTTCCAGCCGTTATGGCGGCGTTCACGCTTACCGTCATCTGCACAAGGGGTGAAGCTGCGGTCGAGTTTAGCCTTGTCTTTCAGTTCATCAATGCTGCCCCAGAAACCAACGGCGAGGCCGGCGAGGTAAGCCGAGCCAGAGCGGTCACTTCGGTGACCACCGGACGGTGAACCTCAGTGTTAAGCACGTCTGCCTGGAACTGCATCAGGAAGTTGTTGGCAACTGCACCGCCGTCGACTTTCAGGAAGTCGAGTTTGATGCCTGAGTCCGCTTCCATCGCGGTAAGAACGTCAAGGGACTGGTAGGCGATGCTTTCCAGAGTGGCACGGATAATATGGTTGGAGTTCACGCCGCGGGTCAGGCCAACGATAGCGCCTCGCGCATACGGGTCCCAGTGCGGTGCACCCAACCCGGTAAAGGCTGGCACCACGTAAACACCGTTGGAGGTATCTACCTTGGTGGCGAAGTATTCGGAGTCACGGGCGTCATTAATGAGCTTCATTTCATCACGCAGCCACTGGATGGAAGCGCCGCCCATAAACACCGCGCTTCCAGCGCATAGGCCACTTCACCTTTAGGGCCGCAGCCGAGCGTGGTCAGCAGGCCATTCTTGGAAGTCACTTTTTCCTTACCGGTGTTCATCAGGAGGAAGCAGCCGGTACCATAGGTGTTCTTGGCCTGGCCCGGCTCTACACACATCTGGCCGAAAAGGGCTGCTTGCTGGTCACCGGCAATGCCGGCGATAGGAATACGGGTACCGCCTTTACCGCCGATGTTGGTCTGGCCGTAAACCTCGGAAGAGGATTTCACTTCCGGCATCATGGACGCAGGGATTCCGAGCTCATCCAGCATCTTCTTATCCCACTCCAGCGTGTTGATGTTAAACACCATGGTACGGCTGGCGTTGGTGTAGTCGGTGACGTGGACACGTCCCTGGGTCATCTTCCAGATAAGCCAGGTATCAATGGTACCGAACAGCAGTTCTCCGGCTTCAGCTTGTTCGCGGGCACCTTCAGCGTTGTCCAGGATCCACTTAATTTTGGTGCCTGAGAAATACGGGTCGACAACCAGGCCGGTGTTTTCACGCACGTACTCCTCCAGACCGCGCGCTTTGAGCTCTTCGCAGATCGGAGCGGTGCGGCGACACTGCCAGACGATGGCGTTATACACCGGCTTGCCGGTGTTCTTGTTCCATACCACCGTGGTTTCACGCTGGTTGGTAATACCGATGGCAGCAACCTGGTCAGAGCGGATGCCTGCCTTGCCCAGCGCTTCAACCAGTGTGGCGCTCTGGGTGGCATAAATCTCCAGCGGGTCATGTTCTACCCAGCCGGCTTCCGGATAAATCTGAGTGAACTCTCGTTGTGCGACACTGACAATATTGGCGTTATGATCAAGGACAACCGCACGTGAGCTGGTGGTTCCCTGGTCTAGCGCTACGATATATTTCTGTTCAGTTGGCATAAAACGTTCCTCGTCAAACTCTATTAGGATCCAGATTTAAAGTTATTATCATCAAGCTTCAGCAGTTTCGCTTGTCGCTTTTTCATCGCACTGGTTTGGATGGTGCATCCAGAGCCCGGCAGGTATGCGGCAATGGCTTTTGGATACAACCAGGCACCAAAGCATGCACCGGCAATAGGTGCAAACATCGGTACCAGGAAATAAGGGATGTCGCGCCCGCCTGTCAGTGCCATCTCACCCCAGCCGGAGAAGAAAGCAAACAGTTTAGGTCCAAAATCGCGCGCCGGGTTCATAGCAAAACCGGTGAGTGGGCCCAGGGATCCGCCGATAACTGCAATTAAAAGGCCGATAAGCAGCGGGTTCATTGCACCACGCTTGGCACCGTTTTTCTCGTCACCAAATGCCAGAATGCCAAACATCAGCACTGCGGTAATGGCAAATTCCACGGCAAACGCACCGCCGAAGCTCAGCAGTGGATGGGCGTAGGTTGAGAAAATACCCGCAGTGGCCAAACTGGCCTGACTGCCTCGCACAATTTGGTTGGTCGCTTCAAAGTCGGTAAAAAGATTGGCATACAGGCTGTAAACCAGCGCTGCTGAACAGAATGCTCCGAGAATTTGAGCGCCAATAAATGGCAGTACCTTGCGACGGTCGAAACCGGCAAACAGGGTCAGGGCGATAGTCACTGCCGGGTTCAGGTGCGCACCGGACACACCGGCAGTACAGTAAATGGCAATTGCCACACCGATACCCCAGACAATGCTGATTTCCCATTGGCCGAAGTCAGCACCGGTCAATACCAGCGCAGCGACGCAGCCAACACCAAAGAATATGAGCAAGCCGGTGCCGATAAATTCGGCAAGGCACTCACCTATCAGGGCTTTATTTGAGACGTTCATGGATTCAGACCTTTTATTGTTATGGTTCAGCGCCCAATTTACGCCTCTGTTATGCCATGTGAATGTAGTGTCACTGAAATTGTGCGTTCGAGCATAAGTAATATTTCAAAAACCATTCTTCGCTCACATTACGCATCATAATAACCATTATTGTTCGTTTTGTGTTAATAAAATGTTCGTTTATTTTCGTTTTGGACTGAGGATGTTGTTGTTCAATAACGCAGTCAGAGAAAGGGGGAGGCTAAAAGCAATTTACCGGAATATGACAATTGTTCAGGCAATCGGTACTATGTTGCCAGCCTGCGAGGGAGAAGGGAAAACAGGAATTACCCCGCCTCAGGTGCAGTTGCCGCAATGGTTCGGGAAAATGCGCTGAATTTTTGACCAGTTGATGCCCATCACGGGAATTGATACGTGTCAGCCGGGAAATGCGTGAGTAGAATAGGCGTATGCTCACAGTATGACGCTGTGGAATACAAGCTAATTAGGAATAGGTGGCCCTGATGTCATTTGAGATTCTTGAAAAACTGGAAGCCAAAGTGCAGATGGCTGTGGATACCATCTCTCTGCTTCAAATGGAAATCGAAGAGCTGAAAGAACGCAACAGCTCTCTGGAAAACGAATCAAACGGCCTGCGCCAGCAGCAAGAAGAGCTGACTCAGGAAAATGCCCGTCTGATCGCCGATCACCAGGCATGGCAAGAACGCATTCGCAGCCTGCTGGGCAAGATGGACGAAGTGGAATAAGTTTCCTTCTTCGTACAAAAAACAGAGCCGGAAGGCTCTGTTTTTTTATGTCTGCTATTCGATATCGAGCGGCTCTGGGGAGAGAATTACCCCGGTAGAGTCAGCGTAGATATGATCTTCCGGCAGGAAGGTAACCCCGCCAAAATTAACCGGGACATCTGATTCACCGATCCCCTGGTTGTCTGCGCCAACCGGGATTGAGGCCAGTGCCTTGATGCCGATATCAATTTCATCCAGGGCATCAACATCACGCACGCAGCCGTATACCACAATGCCTTCCCACTTGTTTTCTGCCGCCAGTGCAGCGACATCGGCATCAACCAACGCACGGCGTAAAGAGCCACCACCGTCAATCAGCATCACCCGGCCTTCGCCGTCCAGTTCTGCAACTGTACGGATTATTCCGGCGTCTTCGAAACACTTGATGGTCGTTACCTGACCCCCGAAGGAGCTGCGGCCACCGTAAGAGTTAAACATTGGTTCGACGACATCCACCTGGTCGAGATAAACGTCGCAAAGCTCTGAGGTATTGTATTCCATAGTCTAACTTCTTGCCTTGGCTGGGAAAGGAGGTTGCAAACGGCGTCTGCAACACGGAAAAAGTATAACGGCCTGCCCGGGCTTTGCAATGACACGCCCCGCAAAACGGGGCGTGAAGCCGCACGGCGTCTGCTAGTGAATGATCATTCCCGCCGCGAACAACACATTCGTCAGCAAGGCACATTTCACCATGGTACCCATCATCGGGCGCAGAGCGGCGCCGTTTGGTGAAGCCAGAACCTGTCGGCCGTGGCGGAATAACATAGGCACTGCCAGAAGGAACAACCAGCCATACCAAGGAGCTGAACTGCCAGGTTGAACACGGTCAGGCACAATGTTGCACTGGCCAGCAGGACAATGTGGTATTTGCGCCCCCACTGCGGACCCATGCGGACGGCGAGGGTGTTTTTGCCGCAGGCGCGATCGTTGTCGATGTCGCGAAGGTTGTTGATGTTGAGCACGCCAACCGCCAACAAGCCACAGGCGGTGGCCGGAAGCATAATCACTGAGCTGATTTCGCCGGCCTGCAGGTAAAACGTACCGGCGACACCCAGCCAGCCGAAGAAAATCAGCACGGACAGATCACCGAGGCCGCGGTAGCCGTATGGCTTGTTGCCGACGGTGTAGGTGATGGAGGCGGCAATCGCCAGAATGCCAAGGATCACAAAGCCCATCATGTCCGAGAGATTGTCGCAGGCGAGCAAAATAAGGCTGGCACCACTGACAAGGGTCAGGATGATGTTGAAAATCATCGCGGTGCGCATGGTTGCCGGAGTGACCAGGCCGGATTGGATGGCGCGCTGCGGTCCAAGACGGTTTTCGTTATCGGTGCCTTTAACCGCATCGCCATAGTCATTGGCAAGGTTGGAGAGAATTTGTAGAAGCAAGGCAGTCAACAGGGCCAATACCGTAATAGCCAGTGAAAAACGTCCCTGTGATCCCGCGACGGCGCTGCCGGTTAAAATCGACGCAACCGCCAGTGGCAAGGTTTTGGGCCGGGCTGCATCGAGCCAGATTGCGAGTGAAGAGTTCATAGCAAGTACTGCGGATCACATACTGAAAACCCGTATTATTCGCGCAAAACATCACCACCGCAATGACTGGCACATATTATCTGTCGCTAGATTGCGTCAGCGCAATTTTTGTCCTGAATCACAACTTATTGAAGTACATGCGAATGAATACAAAAAAAGGTGACCACAGAGGTCACCTTTTTTAATGGACTGCGCGTTGGCGCGGTTACAGGATGAAGCGGCTCAGATCTTCATCTTCCACCAGCATGTCGAGGTTTGACTTCACATACGCAGAGTCAATATCGAACTTGCTGCCGGCCTTTTCAGAGGCATCAAACGAGATGCTGTCCATCAGGCGTTCCATCACGGTATGCAGGCGACGGGCACCGATGTTCTCGGTCTTCTCGTTGACCTTCCATGCGCAGTTGGCAATCTCTTCAATACCGTCTTCAGTGAAGTTGACTTCCACTTCTTCTGTCGCCATCAGGCGCGGTACTGCTCGGTCAGGGACGCATTAGGTTCAGTCAGGATACGCTTGAAGTCGTTGGCTGACAGGGCTTCCAGTTCCACGCGGATAGGCAAACGACCCTGAAGCTCAGGGATCAGGTCTGACGGGCGCGCAACCTGGAAAGCGCCGGAGGCAATGAACAGGATATGGTCGGTACGTACCATGCCGTGCTTGGTCGATACCGTTGAGCCTTCGACCAGTGGCAGCAGGTCACGCTGTACGCCTTCACGGGATACGTCCGGGCCTGAAGACTCACCGCGCTTACAGATCTTATCGATTTCATCGATAAAGACGATGCCGTTGTTTTCCACTAGATAGATAGCCTGCTCTTTGAGCTCTTCCTGGTTCACCAGCTTGGACGCTTCCTCTTCGGTCAGCGCTTTCAGAGCGTCTTTGATCTTCATCTTGCGGTTTTTCTTGGTATTGCCGCCAAGGTTCTGGAACATGCTCTGAAGCTGGTTGGTCATCTCCTCCATGCCCGGAGGTGCCATGATCTCCACACCCATTTGTGGTGCGGCAACGTCGATATCGATCTCTTTGTCGTCAAGCTTGTTCTCGCGCAGCTTCTTGCGGAAGCTCTGGCGGGTAGCACTGTTGTTGTCAGCCTGTTCAGTCTGACCCCAGGCGTCACGAGGTGGTGGCAACAGGGCATCCAGAACACGCTCTTCAGCCAGCTCTTCTGCGCGGAAACGTACTTTTTCAGTTGCTTGCTGGTGGACCAGCTTAACGGCAACGTCAGTCAGGTCGCGGATGATGGTTTCCACTTCCTTGCCCACGTAGCCCACTTCGGTAAATTTGGTCGCTTCGACCTTGATGAATGGCGCGTTGGCCAGTTTGGCCAGGCGACGTGCGATTTCGGTTTTACCCACACCGGTCGGGCCGATCATCAGGATGTTTTTCGGGGTGACTTCTACTCGCAGCTCTTCAGGAAGCTGCATGCGGCGCCAGCGGTTACGCAGGGCGATAGCCACAGCGCGCTTGGCTTTGTCCTGACCGATGATGTGGCGGTTCAGTTCATGAACAATTTCACGAGGGGTCATTTCAGACATGTAGGCATTCCTGTTACTTGTTGCTGTCGAGTTCTTCGACGGTGTGGTACTGGTTGGTGAATACGCAGATATCACCGGCGATAGTCAGAGATTTTTCCGCAATGGTGCGAGCATCCAGGTCGGTATTTTCCAGCAGGGCTCGGGCAGCTGCTTGGGCGAAGTTACCACCGGAACCGATAGCAATCAGGTCATTTTCTGGCTCGACCACGTCACCGTTACCGGTGATGATGAGCGATGCGGTTTCATCTGCGACGGCCAGCAGCGCTTCAAGGCGGCGCAGCGCACGGTCTGTACGCCAGTCTTTCGCCAGCTCCACGGCGGCTTTGGTCAGGTGACCCTGGTGCATCTCAAGCTTGCGCTCAAAACGTTCGAACAGGGTGAAGGCATCGGCCGTACCGCCGGCAAATCCTGCCAGAACTTTGCCGTTATACAGGCGGCGTACTTTGCGGGCATTGCCTTTCATCACTGTATTGCCCAGGGAGACCTGTCCATCTCCGGCAATGACCACTTTTCCGTCGCGGCGGACTGATACGATCGTTGTCACGGTAAACCTCTTTAAAGTCACTCTGGCTGGGCCAGAAGGAGTGTTATGTCCTACTTGGGGGCGGGAAAACCGGTTTTCAAGGGAGAGTGTGACGATTTGATTGCCCTGGAGGGCAAGAAAACCTGGGGTTGAGAAGGAAAGTGCCTGCAAAAAAATACCGCCACGAAGGCGGTATTTTCAATTGGTGGCGATAGGTCAGTCCCAGTACCAGATTGCGCAGGGCTCGATACCGGCACGGCGCAGCATATTTCGGTCGCGCTCAGCCTTACGTTTATGGGTGTAAGGCCCGAGGATAACGCGGTACCAGGTTCCTTTTTCACCCTGAGTGGTGCGAATCTGGCTTTCCAGCCCCTGGAAGGCAATCATAGCCTTACGCGAATCAGCTTGTTCAATGCTGCGATAGGCGCCGCATTGCATCAGGTATGGGCGACCCGGTGCCTGTGGCTCTGGCGCTTCAACCTCTACCTTCTTGTTTTCAAGCTCTTCCACGTAGCTCCATTTTTCCTTGGGCTTCGGTGGCAGGGCATTTTTGTCTTTCTTCGGCTCAGTCTTTTTCACTTCGACTGTTTTTTCTGCCGGCTTCTGAGGGGCAGGGGCATCGCCTTTTGAAAGCAAAAACAGACCGTAAGCAAACCCGGCGGTCAGGATAACTGCCAGAATTGCCCATTTAATAGGGAATGGTCGTGATACCGGCTGCTTTTTAGGGCTTTTCCGGGGAGCTTTGCGCGGGGTTTTGCCGCGTTTTACATAATCTCTAGTTGCCACAACAATCCAAAACTGCAGGTTAGGATGCCAAAGCCGCTATGGTACTGTTTCAGGCGTCCGAGCCAATACCACAGCGACAGGCGTATCAGCGGGTTGGCGGAGCGACGCTTTCCCGGATAACCAGTTGGGTATCCAGCAGACGGGAACCAGCCCGGACATCCTTGCCTTTCAGCAGTTCCAGCAGCATCAGCATGGCCTGGCGACCGATTTCATACCTTGGCTGGGAAACGGTGGTCAGCGGTGGGTCGCAGTATTCCGCGAACTGGATGTCATCAAACCCAACGATGGAAATATCCTGCGGCACTCTCATACCGAGGCGCTTGGCCTGCTGCATTGCGCCAATTGCCATTACATCGTTATGGCAGAACACCGCTGTCGGTGGTTCCGGCAGGGAAAGCAGTTGTGTCATGGCCCGCGCACCGGCTGCGAAGGAGAAATCACCCACGTAGGTAAACCCGTTATCAATGGTCACCCCGGCGCGGCGAAGCGCCTGTTGGTAGCCCTGGGTACGGAACTGGGTCAGGGCAGCGTTCGGATCCCCGGTGATCTGGCGATCCTGCGGTGGCCAACCTGGGTCAGGTAATTTACTGCTTCAAATGCGGCAGTCAGGTTGTCGATGTGAACAGTCGGAAGCTCCAGTTCCGGTGCGTATTCGCATGCCATCACCAGAGGCGGGAGGTTTTTCTGTTCCGGCTTGCTGACGTCAAAAGGAAGGTCTGTGCCTAAAAGGAGCATGCCGTCAGCCTGTTTGGTAAATACCAGGTTTACAAAGGAACTTTCACGTTGGGCCTGTTTGCCGCTGTCACCAAGAAGGACCAGGTAGCCGTATTCCATGGCGGCCTCTTCAATGCCACGGATGATCTCAGTGAAATAAGGGTCGCAGATATCCGGCACAATGGTAACGATGGTCTTTGACTCGTTCCGGCGCAGGTTTCTGGCTAATGAATTGGGGGAGTAACCCGCTTCGAGCACCGCATTTTCGACTTTTTTCCGTGTGGATGATGACACCTTTTCTGGGTTCATCAGGGCGCGTGACACGGTTGCGGTTGAGACTCCGGCAAGCTGGGCAACATCCTTCATTGTCGCCATGACGTTGGTTCCTCTTGGTTGTTTTTTTCTCCTGGGCGCAGCTAAAGCCCGGAATTGAATCCGGACTTGCTGACTAGTGGGATATTGTAGGCGCAGCGAATTAAGATAAATACGTGTGTGTTAACAGTTCTTACATTGAAATTGTGATCTCAATCCCGCTTGCGTGCTTTGTCGCCTCAGCTCATGTCCTGTGGCTCAATATCCAGCGACCAGCGTACTTTACGTGACAAGGGTAATTGCTGGATAACCGGCAGCGCGGTTTTCATCAGGTTTTGCAGTGCCGGGCGTGATGGGGCATTGGCAAGGAGCTGCCAGCGGTAGCGTCCTGCCCGGCGGGCAAGGGGCGCAGGTGCCGGGCCGAGGAGCCCGTAAGGCCCCAGCGCATGAGGGCTGGCTTCGAGTGCGACGCGTACCTGTTCGAGGAACTGCTGTACCTCATGGTTATGGTGGCTCTCCGCCCGAATGAGCCGATGCAGGAATACGGGGGAAGGCCCACCGCTTTTCGCTCCTCCAGGGCATTTTCAGCAAACTGCGGGTACCGACTTCCAGCAATGTTTGCAGCAGTGGGTGTTCAGGGTGGTGGGTTTGCAACAGCACATGGCCGGGTTTGCTGGCCCGCCCGGCACGGCCTGCTACCTGAATGTAGAGCTGGGCAAGGCGCTCCGGAGCCCGGAAGTCATTACTGAAAAGGGCGGAGTCCACATCAATCATGGCAACAAGGGTCACGTCAGGGAAATGGTGCCCCTTGGCTAGCATCTGGGTGCCGATAAGGATCTGGTATTCCCGGTTACGGATTGCGGTGAGGTAATTCTCCAGGCTCCCTTTGCGGCGGGTGTTGTCCCGGTCGATGCGGATAGTCTTGTATTCCGGGAAGAGATCTTCCAGGGTTTTTTCCAACTGCTCCGTACCCACACCGACCCCAATTAACTGTGTTGACCCGCAGTTCACACACTGGTGGGGAATCGGACGCTGGCTGCCGCAGTGGTGACACCGGAGCTCCCCTTGTTTCTGGTGCAGGGTATAGTAGGCATCGCAGCGCTGGCAGGCGGCTATCCACCCACATTCGTGACACATCATCGCCGGGGCATACCCCCGACGGTTGAGAAACAGCATCACCTGGTTGCCGGCTTTCAGGTGGCGGCGCATATCTGCAATCAGTGGGGCAGACAGACCGGCGCTGACATGCAGGCCACGAATATCCAGGACACTGTGGCTGGCATTGACCGCGTTTCCGGCCCGTTGGGACAAAACCAGGTGATGGTATTTGCCGGTGAGGGCGTTGTGGAGGCTCTCCAGCGACGGCGTGGCTGAGCCGAGGATCACCGGGATGTTCTCCCGGCTGGCGCGCATTACGGCCAGATCCCGGGCGTGGTATCTGAAACTGTCCTGCTGCTTGTAAGAAGTATCGTGTTCTTCATCGACAATAATAATGCCGAGGTTGGAGCACGGGCTGAACAGCGATGAGCGTGTGCCTATGATAATCCCGGCCTGGTTATCCCTTGCTGCCAGCCAGGCGTGCAGGCGCTCGCTGTCATTCAGCGCCGAGTGCATCACTTCGACCGGGACATTAAAACGGCGTTTGAAGCGGTTGATGGTCTGGGGCGTCAGGCCAATCTCCGGCACCATCACCAGAGCCTGTTTGCCTTTGGTAAGAACGGTCTCAATGGCGTTGAGGTAGACTTCTGTCTTGCCGGAGCCCGTCACTCCGTCGAGCAGGAAACAGCCGAACCCGTCAGCACTGTTAATGGTGGCAACCGCCAGAGCCTGTTCAGCATTCAGGCGGGGCTTTTCTTCCGTTACCTTAAATGAGGGGTACCAGGTTTTTGCTTCCCTGGAGACGGTGATCTCTTCAATCCAGCCTTTGTCAGCAACGGCTTTGATAACCGCAGTGCTGATTTCTTCCTCTTCTATATCTGCAACAGAAAGAGATTTGTCCCGCAACAGGGTGAGAAGCCTTGCCTGTTTTGGGGCTCGGGTCAGTGCAGTAACAGACTGCTCACGGCCGGATTCCGTCAACTGCCACAGACGCTCACCTTTTAACGATGCGGCGCGACCCTTTCGAAGAAGCGAGGGCATTACCACAGAAAATGCATCGCCGAGCGGGTACTGGTAGTAACCCGCTGCCCAGGTCAGGAGGTTATATAAGGAAGAGGGCCAGAGCGCTTCGTCATCCAGGATTTCCGTTACTGGTTTGAGCTCGTCAACCGGCCAGTCAGACGTATTACCGGTGCTGACTACCACGCCCACCTTGGTCTGTTTGCCGAATGGCACGCGCACCCGGGTTCCGGCGCTTGGTTGCTGGTCCGGTTCAAGGCGGTAATCAAAAAATTTGTCCAGGGGAACCGGCAGGGCAACCCGGGCTATGGTGGCATTCATCGGCAAAAGAGACTCAACGGTATACCCATCAGGGTGTTAGCAATGCTTTGAAGTTTACTTGTATCCCGGCGCCGCATCAAAGTGGTGAATAAAGTAGCAAAACAGTTGCGAAGCCGTCCGGTGTTGATTAGAATGCACGGCCTTAAAATCCTATTTTATTAACTACGTGTGGTGCCCGAGAAGATCGGGAGAGCGACACGGCCTTTTATGAGGTTATTCCTATGAAAGCTGGTATCCATCCAGAATACAAAGCAGTAACTGCACGTTGTTCTTGCGGTAACTCTTTTGAATTCAAATCTACTCTGGGTTCAGACATCAACCTGGACGTATGTGACAAGTGCCACCCATTCTACACTGGTAAGCAGCGTATCGTTGATACCGGCGGCCGTGTAGATCGCTTCAACAAGCGTTTCGGCATGTTCAGCAAGTAATACTTGTTCTGAATTCCGTAAAAAGGGGTGTATTTACACCCCTTTTTCATGCCTGTTTAACGCCTCTCCCTTTTGCTCATCTGAGCAGCCATCGGATTCCCATATAGCGGTAGCCGTCCCAAATTCACTGCGTTACTATTGCCTGTTCACAGTATTTGTGATGCCGACCGGATACACGTTATTAAGAAATTACCCCTGTTCAAACTTTGAACCCCATCCATTCCAGCAAACGCAGATGGCGTTACGCTATGGGCTCAAAGCACATTGCGGGACAACAGTTTCCTAATAACCTGTGTCAATTTAGGCACCTGTACTCCCTGTACCCTTAATAAAAAGAATAGATAGCGTCCAAAGACGCCACCTTATTGTGATTAGGACTAAAACATGTCGGAAGAATTTCGCCAAAAGGCACTCGATTACCATGCTGGCCCGGTTCCGGGCAAAATTTCTATTGAACTGACCAAGCCAGCTGATACTGCAGAAGATCTGGCACTGGCATACAGCCCGGGCGTGGCTGAGCCGGTCCGTGAGATCGCGCAGGATGCTGACAACGTGTACAAGTACACCGGCAAAGGCAACATGGTTGCAGTTATCTCTAACGGTACTGCAATCCTGGGTCTGGGCAACCTGGGGCCAATGGCCTCCAAACCAGTGATGGAAGGCAAGGCGCTCCTGTTCAAGCGTTTCGCCGGACTGGATTCTATCGACATCGAAGTCAAGCACCGTACCATCGAAGAGTTTGTCGACACCGTTGCCAACATCTCTGACACCTTTGGTGGTATCAACCTGGAAGATATCAAGCGCCGGATTGTTTTGAGATTGAAAAGCAGCTGATTGAACGCTGCCAGGTGCCGGTATTCCACGATGACCAGCACGGTACAGCGATTGTGACTGCGGCCGGTATCCTGAATGCGGTTGAACTGCAGGGTAAAGATATCCGCGAGGCCGTTATTGTCTGCCTGGGTGCAGGTGCGGCAGCCGTTGCCTGTATGGAAATGCTCATCAAGTGTGGTGCGCAGCGTGAGAAAATCTACATGCTGGACCGTAAGGGTGTGATTCATACCCGCCGCGATGACATCAACGAATACAAGCAATTGTTTGCCAACAATACCGACAAGCGCACCCTGGAAGATGTGATTGAAGGTGCGGACATCTTTGTGGGTGTATCCGGCCCGGATCTGCTGCCACCGGAAGCGCTGAAGCTGATGGCTGACAACCCGATTGTGTTTGCCTGCTCCAACCCGGACCCTGAAATCAAGCCGGAGCTGGCTCATGCCGTTCGTGACGATCTGATCATGGGTACCGGCCGTTCAGACTACCCGAACCAGGTGAACAACGTACTGTGCTTCCCGTTTATCTTCCGCGGTGCCCTGGACGTGCGCGCCAGTGCTATCAACGATGAAATGAAGCTTGCAGCTGTTGAAGCTATCCGCTCACTGGCGAAAGAGCCCGTGCCAGCCGGTGTACTGAAAGCTGCCGGTGTAGAGAAGCTGGAATTCAGCCGTGAGTACATTATTCCCAAGCCGCTCGATCCACGCCTGCTGCCACGCGTAGCCAAGGCAGTCGCCCAGGCGGCGATTGATTCAGGTGTTGCACGCATCGAGATGCCGGAAAACTACATGGCAGATAAAGAAGCGGCGCTTGAAGCGTAAAAGCTTCTGTACTGCGGAAATAAAAAATGCCAGTTATCAAACTGGCATTTTTTCTGTGTGCTGACAAAAACGTTGTCAGCTCAAGGGATAATGACCCTGAAGCCGGAATCAGCTGTCGAAATCTTCGTATTCGATGCCCAATGACTCCATGATGCGCTTGGCCTCATCCGGGATATCGTCCGGATGGTCCTTGCGGATGTCCTCATCCGTTGGCAGCGGTTGGCCGGTATACGCATGCAGGAAGGCTTCGCACAGCAGTTCGCTGTTGGTTGCGTGACGGAGATTGTTTACCTGACGGCGAGTGCGTTCGTCGGTCAAAATCTTCAGCACTTTAAGTGGAATGGAGACGGTAATTTTCTTGACCTGCTCTTTCTTTTTACCGTGCTCGGCATACGGCTAATATATTCGCCATTCCATTCTGCCATGATTCACCTTCTGCAGTGTGGGGGAATTGGAAACCAAAAACAGCATTCTAGCGTTATCGACTGCCACATGCAAAGACATATAGACGTCTGGATGTGTTGACGTCTTTGTGTTGAGCGGGTAAGGTTGGATCTCGCACCCTGTCACCCAATCAAGGAAGGAATAAATATGAGTGACAAAAAGCCCGCGACCATCGCTGTCCGCCAGGGTATCTCCTCGGACTCCCAGTATCATGCTGTGGTTCCTCCTCTTTATCTGTCGACCAACTACCGTTTCCCGGAGTTTGGCGAAGTTCCTCAGTATGATTACGCCCGCGGTGGCAACCCGACCCGCAGCCATCTGGAAAAGGCGCTGGCGGATCTTGAGGGCGGGGCTGGTGCAGTGGTTACCAGTTGTGGCATGTCAGCCATCAACCTGCTGTGTTCGCTCTTTTCTTCTGACGATTTGATTGTCGCTCCCCATGACTGCTACGGCGGGACTTACCGACTCCTGGACTCTCGGGCTAAGAAAGGGGCGTTCAAGGTCAGCTTTATTGACCAGACCAACCCCCAGGCGGTAGAAGAAGCGCTGGCGAAAAAGCCAAAACTGCTTTTGATTGAAACCCCGTCCAACCCACTTCTGCGTGTCGTTGATGTTGTTGAGCTCAGCAGCAAGGCGCATGCCGCCGGTGCGCTGGTGGCGGTCGACAACACCTTCCTCTCCCCGGTATTGCAGCAGCCCATCTCTCTGGGCGCAGACTTCGTTGTTCACTCCACCACCAAATTCATCAACGGGCACTCGGATGTGGTCGGCGGTGTTATTGTGGCGGCGGATGCTGAAAAAGCGGAAGAACTGGCATGGTGGGGGAACTGTATCGGCGCAACCGGCGGTGCATTCGACAGCTATATGGTGCTTCGCGGTATCCGGACCCTTGGCGTGCGCATGCGCCAGCATGAAGAAAATGCTGCAGCGGTACTTGCTTACCTGCAAGATGAAGAACTTGTTGGTACTATTTACCACCCAAGTCTGCCAAGTCACCCCGGTCATGAGATTGCCAAGCGTCAGCAGGCCGGATTTGGCGGAATGGTCAGCTTTGAGCTAAACGGTGATGAAGCTGAACTGAAATGCTTCCTCCAGTCTCTGGAGCTGTTTGCCCTTGCCGAATCACTCGGCGGCGTGGAAAGCCTGGTAGCCCATCCCGGCTCCATGACCCACAGGGCGATGTCGGATGAAGCGCAGGCAGAAGCGGGCCTGGCACCGACACTCCTGCGGTTGTCCGTAGGGTTGGAAGATGCGGCCGACCTGGTGGCCGACTTGAAACAAGCCTTTGATAAAGTAAGAGAGACGAAGTAAATGTCCACCGTCCAGCTTGTGTCTCCTGAGCCGGCAGAGCGCCGCCAGCTACACAAATTTGGCGGAAGCAGTCTGGCCGACCCGGATTGCTACCGCCGTGTTACTGAGATCCTCCGGGAATATTCGGGAGCGCAGGATCTCATTGTGGTTTCAGCCGCCGGCAAGACCACCAACCGCCTTATCGAATGGATTGAACTGCTGGACCGGGACGGACGCCTGGCCCACGACGCACTGATGTCGTTGCGCCAGTACCAGCAAGAACTGATAGAAAGCCTGCTTGGTGACGATTCCCGCAGGCAGCTGGTGGACACCCTGTTTTCCGAGTTTGCCGGGTTGGCAGAGCTGGGCGAAAAACCAATAGATGAAGCGACCCGCGCTTATATTCTCGGCCACGGTGAGCTGTGGTCAGCCCGCTTGCTGGCAGCCTTGCTGACAGAGCTGGCTATGCCGGCGAGCAGCTCGATTCCCGCTCCTTCCTGAGGCAGAGCGCGCCGCCCAGCCGGAAGTTGACCGTTCACGCTCATGGCCGCTTTTGCAAACCCAGCTTGCCCAGCATGGCAAAAACCGGGTGGTGATTACCGGCTTTATGGCCCAGAACCAGGATGGTGAAACCGTGCTGCTCGGTCGCAACGGCTCTGACTATTCCGCCACCGTGATAGGCGCGCTGGCGGATGTTGCCCGGGTTACCATTTGGAGTGATGTGGCCGGTGTGTACAGTGCAGACCCGCGTAAAGTAGAAGATGCCTGCCTCTTGCCACTGCTTCGACTGGATGAGGCGGCAGAACTTGCACGCCTGGCTGCCCCGGTTTTGCACAGCCGTACCCTCCAGCCGGTGGCGCACAGTGTTATCGATTTGGCCCTTCGCAGCAGCTACCAACCGGATTCCGGTTCAACCCGGATTGAGCGAGTGTTGGCTTCAGGGCGCGGCGCCAAGATTGTTACCTCCCATGAAGAAATCTGCCTGATTGAGCTTGAGCTGCCACGCGGGCACGACTTTGATACTGCCCGTACGGACATTGAACGCCTGCTGACGCGCCTTCAACTGCAACCGCTGGCGATGACGGCACAAAAAGATCCGAATTGCGTACAACTGGCTTACACCGCCGAAGTGGTCAACAGCGTGCTTGAGCGCCTTCAGGATGCCGGTGTAGCGGCGGAAATCCGCCTTCGTGAAGATTTCGTGATGATTGCCGTGGTCGGGGCCGGGGTCAGTAACAACCCGGTACACAGCCACGGCTTCCACCAACAGTTGCGTGGCCAGCCGGTGGAATTTATCGCTGAATCTGCCAATGGCCTCAGCCTGGTTGCAGTGGTGCGACGCATTGAAACCGGCCCGTTGGTAGCCGCTATCCATTGCGCCCTTTTCCAGGCCCAGCGCCGGATTGGAGTGGCTCTGATGGGGAAGGGAAGCATCGGCAGCCGGTGGCTGTCTCTGTTTGCTGAACAAAAAGATGCCCTCGAAAAACGCCACGGAATGAGTTTCTCCCTGGTTTGTGTGGCGGACAGCCAGCGTGCGTGGCTTGACCTCAAGGGGGTAGAGCCGGATTCAGTGGAGTCTGCGTTTGATGATACCGCGACAGTGCTGTCCGGCATTGAACTGTTCCGTGCGCTCAGCGACCATGACTACGATGATCTGGTGGTGCTCGATGTCACTGCCAGCGGCGAACTGGCGGCCATGTATCCGGACCTGGCAGAAATGGGTTTCCACCTGATCTCTGCCAACAAAGTCGCAGGCTCTGCGCCTGAGAAAGACTACAACATGGTAAAGGATGCCTTTGCTAAAACCGGACGCCACTGGCTTTACAACGCCACAGTGGGGGCAGGGCTGCCCATCAACCATACGGTGCGAGACCTGCGGGAAAGCGGAGACCAGATTCTTGCAATCTCCGGTATTTTCTCCGGCACGCTGTCCTGGCTTTTCCAGCAGTATGACGGCAACTTTCCTTTCAGCCAGCTAGTAGAGCAAGCCTGGCAGCAGGGGCTGACTGAACCGGATCCGCGCGAGGATCTCAATGGGCGTGATGTGGCGAGGAAGCTGGTTATTCTGGCACGCGAGTCCGGCCTTGAGATCAACCCTGATAAAGTGAAAGTGGAATCCCTGGTGCCAGAGGATTTGGCCGGACTTTCTGTCGAGCAGTTCTTTGACCAGTGCCATCAGCTTGATGATGTACTGCGCGAAAGGGTGGAAGACGCCCACAGTGAACAGAAAGTGCTTCGTTATGTAGCGCGCCTGACCAAAGAAGGCGTGGCCCGGGTAGGTATGGAGCGCTGCCAGACAGCCATCCGTTCGCCAACCTGTTGCCATGTGACACCGTGTTCGCCGTTGAAAGCCGCTGGTACCGGGATAACCCGCTGGTGATCCAGGGGCCGGGGGCCGGCCGTGATGTGACCGCTGGCGCGCTGCTTTCCGATTTGAACCGTATCGCAACCCTTCTTTAAACCGGGGTGTCCAGTAAAAATCCCTTATAGAATCAAGCGGTGCTCAGACACCGCTTTTTATATCTTTGCAGCCGATCGGGCAGCATCATGAGGCCATCTCAACATCAACTTGAATAAAATTCATAAACACTCTGTTGACATTAAATTGGATACAATTCATCCTTTAGACATATGGACGTCTAAACGTACAAAACAGACGAACACTGATATTTAGGCCTGAGAGCCTTTCTTTGATGACAGCGGCTTTTACCGCAAAAGGATGTGAGGTAGGGACACCATGGGATATTCATACGCCAGCCAACTTGACGCTCTGAACCGAAGCGTTGCGGATCTTGATGACCGCATCAATGTCTCCTTTGAGTTTTTCCCACCCCGCACCGAAGAGATGGAACAGACGTTGTGGAACTCCGTACATCGTCTTAAAACCCTGAAGCCGAAATTTGTCTCCGTGACCTACGGAGCCAACTCCGGTGAGCGCGATCGTACCCATATCATTGTTAAAAACATCAAAGAACAGACTGGTATAGAAGCTGCTCCTCACCTGACTTGTGTGGACGCGACAGAAGAAGAGCTTCGCGCAATTGCCCGCGACTATTGGGGGAGTGGTATTCGCCATATTGTTGCGCTGCGCGGCGACCTGCCGGATCCTTCACGCAAGCCGGACATGTATGCGGTGGATCTGGTTCGTCTGCTGAAAGACGAAGCTGATTTTGACATCTCTGTTGCTGCGTACCCTGAAGTCCACCCGGAAGCCAAAAGTGCCCAGCTGACCTCCTGAACCTGAAAGCCAAAGTGGATGCCGGTGCCAGCCGCGCAATAACCCAATTCTTCTTTGACGTGGAAAGCTACCTCAGATTCCGTGACCGTTGTGTGGCGGCGGGGATTGATGTGGAAATCGTACCAGGGATTTTGCCGGTATCCAATTTCAAGCAGGCTGTGAAGTTTGCCAAGATGACTAACGTGAAGATCCCCGGCTGGATGCACAAGCAGTTCGAGGGGCTGGACGATGACCCGGTGACTCGTCAGATGGTCGGTGCCAGCATTGCCATCGACATGGCCCGGGTGTTAAGCCGCGAAGGGGTGTCCGATTTTCACTTCTATACCCTGAACCGCGCAGAGCATACCTACGCGCTTTGCCACACGCTGGGTGTTCGTCCGGAATAACGCGTCGGTTTCCTTCCTGCCAAAACGACCAAAGGCCGCAAAAAGCGGCCTTTTTCGTTAGCGTTTAACCGTCCTTGTTAAACTGCTTCGCTCAGAAAGCGCTCAGCATTGATGTTGTTGAGCTCTCCCAGCGCTTCTTCTGCCCAGTTCAACCAGGCTTGTTGCTGGTAGATACCACGACGGAGGGTGAGTCTTTCAAGACGGGAACGGGTATCGAGCTGAGAGGGGTTCGCATAGAGGCGAAGCTCAATTTCTTCATATTGCGAGAGCGCGTTACGGCTTTCTGCAATAAGGCTTTCGAGGTGGGAGACCATAGCATCTGACTTACAAACACTGCATGCAACCAGTTTGGCTGAGAACTCATCCCGGAATACCGGTTGAGACAGCGACTGTTTAAACCAATCGTTCAGCAATTCATGTCCGCGGTCGGTGATACTGTAGACCTTACGGTCCGGTTTACCTTGTTGGGGTACGATGTGGCATTCAACAGCACCTTGTTCAAGCAGCTTGTTCAGCTCCCGGTAGACCTGCTGGTGGCTGGCCTTCCAGAAGTAACCAATGCTGTTCGAAAACTCCTTGGTAATATCATAGCCGGTAACATCGCGCGTACTCAGCACAGTGAGTATGATATGTGGTAGTGACATCTCTTCTATCCGCTTTACTTATATTAAAAAAACAAGCAACCCGGCAGGATGAAGTGGCTCTCTGGCCTGATTTTGTTCCTGACGCCAAGTTACTACTGCGTCGACTTTCGTCGCTTCTTATGGCGTATAACCTTCCCTAGTCACTGACTGATAGAAATTCTAAACAGTCATTCCTATTATCAATCTTTATTGTGTTATACCACTCTCATACTAATGAATTTATCAATACCTAGACAATAACTGGGCAAAAAAAACCAGAGGTCAATCAACATCGACCTCTGGTTTCTTACAATTGAGACAGATTTTTAACCTGTGTTACGCATTCCGGCAGCAATGCCTGCAATTGTTACCATAAGTGCTTCACTCATCTCCGGACTGTCTTCGTGCTGTTTCCGGGTGCGATATAGCAACTCGGCCTGGAGCATGTTGAGTGGCTCTACGTAGATGTTACGTAAGCGAATACTCTCTGCACCCCATGGGTTCTGCTGCATCAGGTGGTCATTGTTTTCAACCGCCAGTACGGCCTTGATGTCTTCAGCCAGACGCTTACGCAACTCTTCACCCAGCGGCCAGAGCGACTTGTCGACCAGACGCTGGTCATAGTAACCGGAAATACCGACGTTGGTTTTGGTGTAAACCATCTCCAGCATACCCAGGCGGGTAGAGAAGAATGGCCACTCCCGGCACATCTCTTCCAAGAGTGGCAGATGGCCGTGCTCAATGGAGAAACGGATAGCTTCACCGGCACCTAGCCAGGCTGGCAGCAACAGGCGGTTCTGGCTCCATGCGAATATCCACGGGATTGCGCGCAGGCTTTCAACGCCGCCATTAGGGTTACGTTTGGATGGACGGGAGCCCAGAGGGAGCTGACCCAGTTCCAGCTCAGGGGTTGCAGAGCGGAAGTAAGGGACAAAGTCTTTGTGGCCACGAACGACGCTGCGGTATGCATCGCACGATACTTCACTCAGGGTTTCCATCAGGTCGCGCCATTCCTGCTTCGGCTCAGGAGGCGGCAGCAGGTTGGCTTCCAGAATGGCACTGGTGTACAGGGCAAAGCTGTTAATCGCAACTTCCGGCAAGCCCAGCTTAAAGCGGATCATCTCGCCTTGTTCTGTTACGCGCAGACCACCTTTCAGACTCTTTGGTGGCTGGGACAGCAATGCAGCATGTGCCGGCGCACCGCCTCGACCAATGGTTCCGCCGCGGCCGTGGAACAGAACCAGATCCACATTGGCGTCTTCACACACCCGAACCAGAGCTTCCATCGCTTTGTACTGGGCCCAGCCGGCAGACATTGAACCGGCATCTTTGGCGGAATCGGAATAGCCGATCATCACCATCTGGAAGTTCTGGATAAAGCCGCGGTACCAGTCGATACCGAGCAGTTGGGTAATCACGGCTTCTGCATTATTCAGGTCATCGAGGGTTTCGAACAGCGGGCACACATCCATGCGGAACTTGCACCCGGCTTCCTGCAACAGCAGGTGAACAGCCAGTACGTCTGATGCGGTGCGGGCCATGGAAATGACGTAGGCACCAAAGGCTTCGCGAGGTTGCGCGGCAACCACCCGACAGGTATCCATGACTTCCTTGGCTTCCGGGCTTGGTTCCCAGTTGCGTGGCAGAAGCGGGCGCTGTGAATTCAGCTCGCGTACCAGGAAGGCAACTTTGTCCTGTTCGCTCCACTGGCTGTAATCACCCATGCCAAGGCAGCGGGTGATTTCGGCAATCACATCGGAGTGGCGGGTGCTTTCCTGGCGGATATCCAGACGGATAAGGTTGACGCCGAAACACTGTACCCGGCGGAGAACATCCAGCAGGTGACCGTCAGCAATGATGCCCATGCCGCATTCGTGCAGAGACTCATAACAGGCGTGAAGCGGAACCCAGAGCTGGTCGATACTGCGCAGGATCTCCCCGGATGGCAGAGGCTTGTTTTTCAGTTTGGCATCCAGATACGCCAGGGTATTTTGCAAGGTGGTACGCAGGACTTTCAGGATGGCACGGTACGGTTCGTGCGCTTCGCCGGCCATGTCGCGTACGTTGTCGTTGGCATGCACCATCGACAGGTTGTTGATCAGTGCCTGTACATCATTGAGATACAGGTCTGCAGCTTTCCAGCGAGACAACAGCAGGACTTCACGGGTGATCTCTGACGTCACAAACGGGTTGCCGTCGCGGTCGCCACCCATCCAGGAAGAGATTTGGATTGGCGCGGCGTCTACCGGCAGGGATTTACCCAGGTGGTTATTGAGCTTTTCGTCCAGCTCGCGCAAGAAGGCCGGAACAGCTTCCCACAGGGAGTTTTCAATAACAGCATAACCCCATTTGGCTTCATCCAGTGGAGTAGGGCGTTTTTGGCGAATATCGTCTGAGTACCAGCTCTGTGCTATCAGTTGCTCCAGGCGGGTTTCAGTGCGCATGCGCTCTTTGTGTGACAGGTCGTTGAGTTCCAGATTGGACAGGCATCCGTTGATCTGAACCAGGTTGTTAATTGTGGTGCGGCGGGCTATCTCGGTTGGGTGAGCCGTCAGAACCAGCTCAATCTTGAGGTCGTTAAGGGACTTTTCAATATCAGCCTGGCTGATTTGTGCCCCTTTAAGCCGTGCCAGAACCTGGTCTATCGCATCCGGGCTGCATACCAGCTCTTCGCAGTGGCGGGAAATGGTGTGGTACTGGTCGGCAATGTTAGTCAGGTTCAGGAACTGACTGAATGCACGGGCTACCGGAAGCAATTGATCATCCGGAAGGTGGCGCAGTACTTCGACCAGCTTGGCGCGGTCTTCTTCATTTCCGCCTCGGGCAGATTTTGAGAGCTGGCGAATCTCTTCCACTTTATCCAGCAATGCGTCACCGTGCGCACTGCGGATGGTATTACCCAATAGGCGGCCCAGATGTTTTACGTTGCTTCGGAGTGCAGAATACTTTTCGTCCATAGGTTTCCATCTCGTAAATTTGTTACGTCCATTATGGTTGTTGCTGTCAGCAACAAAGACGTCCATACAGCAATCTATCCCTGCCTGCGTCTGAAAATCAATAGGCCTTTTGTCTAAATTTGCCGAATCGGCGTTCTTTATGATTTTGGTCAGTATTTGTCATTTGTTATGTAATTTTACAACAAATGAATGCAAATACGCCGTTTCAGCGTCTGTCACCGCTGTGATTATTAACGGCCAGGTTAATGATGTTAACACCCGGAAAACGCATTGCGTTTACTATTTAAATGATTAACGGTTGACACACAGTTCAATAACCAGTAAAACTACATTTATATTCACAATGTATGAATAAAAATGTTTTAACGTGTGACAGGGATATCACCACCATGGATTTTTGCTTTACAGCACGCATTTTCACCTACCGACGACGCCTCTCCTGAGCTTTCAATCCGGCCTGTCCGGAAAAGTGTGGCATTGACTGCTATTCACTTCCTCCCGATTTAAAGATTTGAACAGGATTTCGTAACATGATGTTAAAGACAGTGATTGTCGGTGCGACCGGATATACCGGCGCCGAATTGGCGAAAATGATTCATGACCACCCCCACCTGACATTGGAAGCCTTTATGTTTCGGCCAACAGTGCAGATGCGGGGAAGCTGCTCAGTGACCTGCACGGCCAGCTGAAAGGCGTTGTGGATATGCCGGTTACCGCAATGGATAAACCGGAAGATGTTGCTAAAGATGCAGACGTGGTTTTCTTGCGACAGCACACGAAGTAAGTCACGACCTGGTCCCTGTTTTCCTCAGTGAAGGCTGTAAGGTGTTTGACCTGTCCGGTGCTTACCGTGTTCAGGGTGACAGTTTCTATACCGACTACTATGGCTTTGCCCATCAGCATAAAGATATCCTCGACAAGACGGTTTATGGCCTGGCGGAGTGGAACGCAGAGCAAATTGCCCACGCAGACATGATAGCCGTTCCCGGTTGCTACCCGACTGCATCTCAGCTGGCTCTGAAACCATTGGTTCAGAAAGGGCTTTTGGATCTTGCTCAGTGGCCGGTTATCAATGCGACATCCGGTGTGTCAGGTGCCGGTCGCAAAGCTTCCATGACCAACAGTTTCTGTGAGGTCAGCCTTCACCCTTACGGCGTTTTTAGTCACCGTCACCAGCCAGAGATTGCAGCTCACCTTGGCTGTGAGGTTATTTTCACTCCGCATCTTGGTAATTTTAAGCGTGGCATTCTGGCAACTATTACGGCAAAGCTGGCAGAGGGTGTCACGGAGCTGATATCAGCCAGGCGTTGGAATCGGCTTATGCCGATACCCCAATGGTAAGGCCCCTTGGGAACGGTGTTTCTGCCAAGCTCCAGTCAGTTCAGAACACCTGCTTTTGCGATATCGGCTGGCATGTAAAAGGCCAACACGTCATTTTGGTGTCAGCCATCGACAACCTGCTAAAGGGTGCCTCCGGACAGGCAATGCAATGTCTCAATATTCGTTTCGGATTTGCGCCTGACACGGCGCTGGTTTAAGGAGAGTATCCATGAGTCAGGTTCCTTTGGTCATAAAGCTCGGCGGCGCGGTACTTTCCTGCGGCGAAACGCTTCACAAGTTGTTTACTGCGATCAGTGACTATCGTGAAAACGCCCAGCGTCCGCTGGTGATTGTCCACGGTGGCGGTTACCTGGTTGATGATCTGATGAAAGGCCTCGACCTGCCGACCGTAAAGAAAAATGGCCTGCGCGTCACCCCGTTTGACCACATCAACTACATCACCGGGGCGCTGGCCGGCACCGCTAACAAGCTCCTGATGGCAGAAGCGGTCAAAAACGGGATCAGCGCCGTCGGCCTGTCCCTTGCGGACGGCAACCTTTGCAAAATTACCCAACTGGATCCGGAACTTGGTGCCGTCGGTAAGGCGACACCGGGTGATTCCAGTGTTCTGCAGGCGTTGCTTGCAACCGGTACGTTGCCGGTTATCAGCTCTATCGGTATTGATGGTGAAGGTAACCTGATGAACATCAATGCCGACCAGGCGGCTGTTGCAGTGGCTGCTGTATTGGATGCAGAGCTGGTTCTGCTTTCCGATGTCAGTGGCGTACTGGATGGCAAAGGTAAATTGTTGCCAAGCCTTACCGAACAAGAAGCGCATACCCTGATTGATAAAGGGGTGATTACAGACGGCATGGTGGTGAAAGTAGAAGCAGCCTTTGAAGCTGCAAAAGCCCTGGGTCGTCCGATTGAAGTAGCGACCTGGCGTTACCCAGATAAATTGGCTGACCTTTTTGACGGCCACAGCATTGGAACCCGGTTCTCTGTGTAAGAGCCCGGTTCAGCGAATTTTCAAACAGGATTTTCAATTCGTTATCTTGCCGCCAGGGGCGACCGCCTGAGCGGACATGGAAGGAGAAGCAAAATGAGCAAAGTAAGCAAAGTTGTATTGGCGTACTCAGGCGGTCTGGATACGTCGGCAATCATTCCCTGGCTGAAAGAAAACTATGACTGTGAAGTCATCGCATTCGTGGCCGATGTTGGTCAGGGCGAGGAAGAGCTGGTTGGTATCGAAGAAAAGGCGATCGCTTCCGGTGCGGTTAAGTGCATCGTGGCGGATCTCAAGGAAGAGATGGTTGCTGATTACATCTACCCAAGCCTGAAAACCGGTGCGGTGTATGAAGGTAAATACCTGCTCGGTACCTCAATGGCCCGTCCGATTATCGCCAAAGCCCAGGTTGAAGCTGCGCTGGCTGAAGGTGCAGATGCCGTTTGCCACGGTTGTACCGGTAAGGGTAATGACCAGGTTCGTTTTGAAAGCACTTATGCTGCACTGGCTCCGCACCTCTCCGTGATTGCCCCTTGGCGTGAGTGGGATCTGAGAAGCCGTGAAGCACTGCTCGATTACCTGGCGGAGCGCAATATTCCGACCACTGCTTCTCTGGAAAAAATCTACTCACGTGATGCAAACGCCTGGCATATTTCTACCGAAGGCGGTGTGCTGGAAGATACCTGGAACCAGCCAAATGAGCTTTGCTGGGTGTGGACTGTCGATCCTGAGCAGGCACCAAATGAAGCCGAGTATGTGAGCCTGAAGGTAGAGCAGGGTGAAGTAGTAGCGGTGAACGGTGAGAGCCTTTCTCCGTACAAGGCTCTGGATTACCTCAACCAACTGGGTGCCAAGCACGGCGTCGGCCGTATCGATATTGTAGAAAACCGTCTGGTCGGCATTAAATCACGCGGCTGCTATGAAACCCCGGGAGGCACCATTATGATGGAAGCTCTGCGTGCGGTTGAGCAGCTGGTGCTGGACAAAGACTCCTTCCTGTTCCGTGAAGAGCTGGCACTGAAAGCATCTCACCTCATCTATGATGGCCGTTGGTTTACCCCGCTGTGCCAGTCAGTTCTGGCGGCGGCTGGTACGCTGGCCGACATGGTCAGCGGCGAAGTGGTTATCAAGCTCTACAAAGGTCAGGCGACTGCGGTCCAGAAGCGCTCTGCCAACAGCCTGTACTCGGAAGAGTTTGCGACCTTCGGTGAAGATGAGGTTTACGACCACAGCCATGCGGGCGGCTTTATCCGTCTGTACTCACTGGCAAGCCGTATCCGCGCGCTGAACAGCCAAAAGCAAAAATAAATGGATTCAGTGAGCTTGTCGGAAAACAAGGAGAAGTAACATGGCATTATGGGGCGGACGGTTCAGTCAGGCAGCGGACGTAAGGTTCAAGCAGTTTAATGATTCACTGCGTTTTGACTACCGCCTGGCAGAACAGGATATTGTTGGGTCGATTGCCTGGTCAAAGGCGCTGCGCTCGGTGGATGTTCTGACCGAAGACGAGCAGCAACGCCTGGAGTTGGCGCTCAATGAGCTCAAACTCGCGGTGATGGAAGACCCGGAGCAAATCCTCCGCTCTGATGCTGAAGATATCCATAGCTGGGTAGAGCAGCAACTGATTGCCCGGGTCGGTGACCTGGGTAAGAAACTGCACACCGGCCGTTCCCGTAACGACCAGGTGGCAACAGACCTCAAGTTGTGGTGTCGCCAGCAAGGCCAGCAACTTCTCCTGACCCTGGACCAGCTCCTGAACCAAATGGTTGCGGTAGCGGCTGAGCATCAGGATACCGTTCTGCCGGGTTACACCCATTTACAACGTGCCCAGCCGGTGACATTTGCTCACTGGTGTCTGGCTTATGTGGAAATGTTCGAGCGCGACTATTCGCGCCTTTCCGATGCCATCCACCGCCTGGACACCTGCCGCTGGGCTCTGGTGCCCTGGCTGGGACAGCTATCCGATGGACCGCGAAGCGCTGGCGCATAACCTCGGTTTCCGCCGTGCTACCCGTAACAGTCTCGATTCTGTTTCTGACCGCGATCATGTGATGGAGCTGATGTCTATCGCCTCCATTTCCATGCTGCACCTGTCTCGTCTTGCGGAAGACATGATTTTCTATAATTCCGGCGAGTCCGGTTTTATCGAGCTTTCAGACAAGGTGACATCCGGTTCATCCCTGATGCCACAGAAGAAAAACCCGGATGCCCTGGAACTTATCCGTGGTAAAACCGGCCGGGTTTATGGCTCGCTGGCCGGTATGATGATGACCGTAAAAGCGCTGCCGCTGGCCTACAACAAGGACATGCAGGAAGACAAGGAAGGGCTCTTTGATGCCCTGGATACCTGGCATGACTGTATGGAAATGGCAGCCCTTTGCTTTGACGGCATCAAGGTAAACAAAGCGCGTACCCTGGAAGCCGCCATGCAAGGATATTCCAATGCCACGGAGCTTGCAGATTACTTGGTTGCCAAAGGCATACCTTTCCGTGAAGCGCATCATATTGTCGGTGAAGCCGTTGTGGCCGCCATTGAAAAAGGTTGTGCGCTGGAAGAGATGTCGCTGGATGAATTGCAGCGCTTCTCCCCGGTTATCGGAGAAGACGTTTACCCGATTCTGACTATTGAATCCTGCCTTGCCAAACGTTCCGCTCTGGGTGGTGTTGCGCCGCATCAGGTCGAACACGCCGTGTCCGAGGCGAAAAAGCGACTGGATAAGCGTTATTCACCGGCAGTGCGTGTCCGCTCCGCCCGCCTGACAGACCTCGACTCCATTGAAGCATGGTGGTGTACTGGGCCGGATTGGGCGAAAACCTCCCGCGTGAGCGCAACGAGTTGGTGAGGGATATTGGTTCCTTCGCAGTTGCTGAACACCACGGCCAGGTTACCGGATGTGCGTCTTTGTATGTTTATGACAGCGGGCTGGCTGAAATCCGATCCCTTGGTGTTGAAGCCGGCTGGCAGGGGCAGGGGCATGGCAAGGCCATCGTCCTTGACCTGCTGAAAAAAGCCAACAACATGGCGATCAAGAAAGTCTTTGTCCTGACCCGGGTGCCGGAGTTCTTTATGCGGCAAGGCTTTATGCCGACCTCGAAGTCGCTGTTGCCGGAGAAGGTGATGAAAGATTGCGAACGCTGCCCACGTCTTCATGCCTGTGATGAAGTGGCGCTGGAATACACCTTTGACCGCGACCTGCTGATTGCCAGAGCCAACGTTGCCTGACAGGCAACACAACCGATTAACGTTTTGCTTCAAAGCCTGTTTGCCCGGCCTTCGCGCCGGGTTTCTTTTATCCCAACGGGATTAACTCCCTTATCACCAATACCAATCAGACTACTTCATTGACCATTCTGACTGGTTGAAATCATCCATTTCTTTGTTGCTCGTATTGATGTTAGCCCCACTCGAACCTGCAACTTGCACCTTAAATAATATGATTTCTCCTGCGTTATCTCTGACCCAACTCCGTTGGTATGAGTATCCACTGGTGCTGAAAATCTGACGCGTACAAAAAAACTTCATAAAAGTAAGCGTGTTACATTGTACGGTTTGTAAGCGAACTGTCATGTGGAGTCCAGATTATGGGCGGGTTTTTATCACTTTGCATGGAGTTTGCAATGAAAAAAGTCTCGATTTTCTCAGCGGTTGCTGCCGCTGTTATTGCCCTGTCTGCAGCCGCTGCCGTTCCTCAGCAAAATGACTCTTGGTACACCGACGGCCAGAGTGCGATCGAAAAAGCCATGGCGAACAAGCCCATTACCGGTAAAGCCAAAAATGTCATCCTGTTTGTTGGTGACGGCATGAGCGTGGTACCATCACTGCTGCCCGTATTTATGCCGGCCAGAAGCAAGGTCAGAGCGGTGAGGAAAACAGCCTGATGATGGAAAGCCTGCCAAATGTGGCGCTGGCAAAAACCTACAACACCGATATGCAAACCCCGGATTCAGCCGGTACCGCAACAGCCATGGTCAGCGGAGTGAAGACCAAAGCGGGTGTTATCTCTGTGAGCGACAAGGTCCAGCGTGGCTTTTGCAACATGGCTAACGGCAACGAAACCAAGACTATTTTTGAAATGGCCGGTGAGCAGGGCAAGGCGCTGGGTGTGATTTCTACTGCGCGCCTGACCCACGCTACCCCGGCTACAGCGTATGCGCACTCTGCTGACCGCAACTGGGAAAATGACGGCAAACTGCCTAACATTGCCAAGAATCAGGGTTGTGTGGACATCGCTACCCAGTTTGTTGAATTTGATGCCGGTGAAGGCTTCCAGGTTGCATTTGGTGGTGGCCGTCGTGAGTTTATTCCGGCAGACATGGCTGACCCGGAAACCGAAGGCAAGAAAGGTAAGCGTAAGGATGGCCGCAACCTGATTGCGGAGTGGGAAACCCGTTACCCGAAAGGCGAGTTCGTTTATGACCGCAAGGGCTTTGATGCAATTGATGCTGAGAAAACCGAGCGCGTATTTGGCCTGTTCGAAAACTCGCACATGCAGTATGAAGCCGACCGTCAGAAAGACAACAATGAGCCGTCACTGGCTGAGATGACTTCAAAGGCGATTGATATCCTGAGCAAGGATAAAGACGGTTACGTGATGATGGTTGAAGCAGGCCGTATTGACCATGCCCACCATGCCGGTAATGCCGCTCGTGCGCTGGAGGATACCCTGGCATATGACGACGCTATCAAGGTCGCCCTGGAAAAAACCAACCAGGAAGACACGCTGATTATCGTCACGGCTGACCATGCGCATACCCTGGTGATGAACGGCTATGCTGAGCGTGGCAACCCTATCCTTGGCCTGTCAAAGCAAAAGGGCAAGTTTAACGAGGATAAGGACGGCAAGAATTACACTACTCTGGTTTACGGTAACGGCCCGGGTGCAGTAGACGGTGCACGAGCCAATCCAGATGAGAAAGACGTGCTGGATGTTGATTACCTGCAGCAGGCGGTTGTACGCCTGGGCTCGGAAACCCACTCTGGTGAAGATGTCGCTATTATGGCCCGTGGCCCGCAGGCGTGGCTGTTCCAGGGTGTTGTTGAGCAGAACTATATTTACCACGTAATCAATGAAGCAACCGGCCTTGCGAAATAACTGAGCCGGATTGTAAACAACAAAGGCGCCTGAAACCGGCGCCTTTTTTCTGTCAGATTTTCCCTTCCGCTTTATCTTCCCTTACCAGCAAGGCAATAACGTGTGCAGAGAGAAGCAGGGCACAGGCACCGGCAAAAAATAATATGGTGATAGCCCAGACAGAAGTGGCATCTTCGAACCCTACCAGCCAGAGCGGCCAAAGGATGAGGTTAAGAACGGTAAGCTGCGCCATACAGCGTTTGCATCGGCCAGTTTCTGGGCAAAAGGATTGTCTTTGGAGCAAAATCGGCAGCGCATGGAAGGCCTCTTTCGTACGATGTTATCCAGACCAACTATATGATCTGCATGATAATAGACCGGAAAACCATACACAGATTATGCCTGCTCAGACATAAAGAAAAGGGGCTGTACAAAAAAAGCCCCCAGAGGGTGGGGGCAAAGGTAAAGAACCTGTCGTGGTCAGTTCTTCAAAATATTGGTGTTTCGCAGGATTGTTGTGGGCCGGCGTTCACCGGCCCGGTGTTCATGTCGAACGCTGTTAGCAACCTGGGCCGCAGTCCAGGCAGTGCTTAATCATTTCTGGGCCCAGTTTCAGTCTGGCATTCAGGTCACGCAGTGCTGTGCGCAGGCCTTCTTCCACTACCGGGTGGTAGAACGGCATATCCAGCATCTGGGATACGGTCATCTGGTTCTGGTGTGCCCAGGCCAGCAGGTGTGCGATGTGCTCAGCATCCGGGCCAATCATTTCTGCACCCAGGAAGCGACCGGTTCCTTGCTCTCCGTAAACACGCAGCATGCCTTTGTTGCGGAGCATAACGCGTGAACGTCCCTGGTTTTCGAAAGACACTTCACCGGTTTCAAAACAGCCACAGGTGCCAAGGCGCTGGCTGATTTCTCGGAAGCTTTCGCCCACCATTCCGATTTGCGGATCACTGAACACCGCTGAGATCTTGCTGCGGCGAAGGCCGACGCGGATTTCAGGGAAGCGTCCAGCATTGTCTCCGGCAATTCGTGCCTGATCAGCCGCTTCGTGCAGCAGTGGGATCTGGTTGCTGGCATCGCCGGCAATGAAGATAGAATCCACACTGGTTTGCATGGTGAACTTGTCCGCCAACGGAACGCCACGGGCATCCAGGGTCAGCGTGGTGTTTTCGATGCCAATGTTATCAACGTTAGGGCGTCGGCCGGTGGCTGCCAGTACGTAATCAACCAGGGTTTCCTGCATATCACCGGATTTATCCTGATAGCGAATGAAGACCTTGTCGCCTTCACGCTGCATCATATCAACCTTGGAGTCGGCATCGAGATAGAATTCTTCGCTGAATGTTTTGTCAGCGTAAGCCATTACTTGCGGGTCAGTCAGTGGGCCAACCTGGCCACCCATACCGAACATCAGTACATTTACACCAAGGCGATGCAGTGACTGGCCCAGCTCCAGGCCAATAACACCCGGGCCAAATACTGCAACAGATTCTGGCAGGTCATCCCACTCAAAAACGTCATCGTTAATGATCAGGCGGTCACCAAGCTCGTTCCAGACGGCTGGCCAGCTTGGGCGGGAGCCGGTTGCGATAACAATGCGCTTGGCATTGATGGTGGTGTGGTCATCCACCACCAGAGTGTTGTCATCAATAAAGCGTGCAAAGCCGCGAATTTTGTCTTCAGCCGGAATGCTGTCTACACCTTCCAGTACGAAACCCACAAAGCGGTCGCGTTCGCGCTTAACGCGGTCCATCACTTCCCGGCCATTGATTTTAGTCTCGCCCATTGGGTGAACACCAAAGCCAGGGGCTTTCTCAATGTGATGCACAGCTTCTGCAGCTGCAATCAGTAGCTTGGAAGGCATACAACCCACTCGGGCACAAGTGGTTCCGTAAGGGCCGCCTTCAATCATTACGACACTGTCTGTGTGCTCTTTGGCTGCACGGTAAGCACCAAGGCCTGCGGTACCACCACCAATGACTGCGACATCAACATTCAGGGTTTTCATACTCTTCTCCGGCGAATTCACGTCTGTTGCTTTGTTGTTTTGGTATTAAAAAAGGCGGCTTGTTGGCCGCCTTTTTTTACTTTCGCTGATTAGGCGAAGTAGGCTTCCAGGTCTTCGCTGCCACCAATGTGACGGCCACCGATAAATACCTGAGGAACTGTTGCACGGCCGGTGATGGCACGCAGGCTCACGGTAGTTGCATCTTTACCCAGAATGACTTCTTCGTACTGCAGGCCTTTGTCGATCAGCAGTTGCTTCGCTTTGGCACAGAATGGGCAGCCAGGCTTGGTGAATACAGTGATAGATTCTTGCAGCTTCTGCTCTGGTGCCACGTAAGCCAGCATGGTGTCGGCGTCAGAAACTTTGAACGGGTCGCCTGGCTCGTTTGGTTCAACAAACATCTTTTCAACCACGCCGTTCTTAACCAGCATGCTGTAACGCCATGAACGCTTGCCAAAGCCCAGGTCTTCTTTGTCTACCAGCATGCCCATTTGCTCAGTGAACTCACCGTTGCCGTCTGGGATGAAGGTGATGTTTTCAGCTTCCTGGTCGTCCTTCCATGCGTTCATTACGAAGGTGTCGTTCACTGAGACACACAGGATGCTGTCAACGCCGTTTTGCTGGAATACAGGGAACAGCTCGTTGTAGCGAGGCAGGTGTGAAGATGAACAAGTCGGAGTAAACGCACCTGGCAGGCTGAATACGATAACAGTTTTGTTTTCGAACAGCTCTTTGGTGGTTACGTCAACCCACTGGTCGCCTTTACGAGTGTGGAAAGTAACCTGAGGTACGTTTTGGCCTTCTTTCGATGCAAACATGGTGTCGCTCCTTAAACATTTGATTCGTTGTGTCTTACACGGAGTTTTTTACGCCTTGCTCCGTGTTGATGTAGCTATTATGTGCTGGCGCACTTGATAGCTCCAATCGTCCTTATTGATTGTTTTGATAGGTGTTGCCAATTGAGGTTGAGGCGAATGCTCAAAGCATTGATATTAGGTGTATAGTTTTATATCAGAAATTGCCATAAGTAACCTTTTAAAATTTAGGGGTTTACTTGTTGCTGGCCTGTCTCAGGGTTGCCGTGGCGTGGCTTCCCCGATAAGGTTAGGTCAACTTCAATCCGGGATCGTTAAAACAATGAATATTAGAGATCTTGAGTATCTGGTTGCGCTGGCTGAGCACCGCCATTTTCGCCGTGCTGCCGAAGCGTGCCATGTCAGTCAGCCGACATTAAGTGGCCAGATCCGCAAGTTGGAAGAAGAGCTTGGCGTTACCTTGCTGGAGCGCACCAGCCGCCGGGTTCTGTTCACAGATGCGGGAATGCAGCTGGTCGCTCAGGCCCAAAGGGTGTTGATGGAGGTCAAGGTGCTGACCGAAATGGCCAGCCAGCAGGGTGACTCCATGGCCGGGCCGGTGCACATTGGCTTTATCCCTACGGTGGGCCCATACCTGTTGCCATACATTATCCCGGCCCTGCGCGACGCTTTTCCAAAGCTGGAGCTTTTCCTGCACGAGGCCCAGACCCATCAACTGGTTCAGCAACTGGAAGAGGGCAAGCTAGACTGCATTATCCTGGCGTCGGTGAAAGAAACTGAACACCTGAAAGAAATCCCACTTTACTACGAGCCAATGGTGCTGGCGCTGAGCAAAGAACACCACTGGCAGATATCACCGATGTTTCGCTGGATTCCCTGCGCGGTGAAACCCTTTTGATGCTTGAAGACGGACACTGCTTGCGCGACCAGGCGATGGGTTACTGTTTTGCAGCCGGCGCTGATGAAGACAAGCGTTTCAAGGCAACCAGCTTGGAAGCCTTGCGCCACATGGTTGCAGCCGGAAGTGGTATGACCGTATTGCCGAAGCTGGCCTGTCCGAAAGAGCGTGAGCGCGATGGCGTGGTTTATGTGGCGCTTAATAACCCGGTGCCAATGCGAGAGATTACCCTGGACTACCGTCCGGGCTCACCGCTTCGCCAGCGCTATGAAAAGATTGCTGATGTGATCCATAAACGAATGACGGAGTTGTTCCCGAAAGAGGACTGACACTGCAGGGGATCTACCAGATAAAGAAAGGGCACCCAAGGTGCCCTTTTGTTGTTCAGATAGCCGGTTAGAACAGGCCTTCACCGTCCCCGGTTTCGTAGATGTTGCCTTCACTGGCCGCAGGCTGGGCGTATTCCGTCGGCTCTGTACCATCAACAAAGTACTCGAACATGGATGAGCCATCAGTCTTACGGGTCAGAAGGCCGGTATCGCGGTCGATGCGCACCTTGACGATATCCGATGGCAGCGCCTTGGATTCAACCGGTTTACCGTCCAGGGCGACCTTCATAAAGTCGATCCATGCAGGCTCAGCGGTTTTAGCCCCGGATTCAGCGCCGGAGATCTGCTCTTTACCCAGGTTTTGTTGGTTGAGGTCCGGCCCAGTTCCCGGTTGTGGTTGTCAAAGCCTACCCAAACCGTAGTGACAATACCCGGGCCGAAGCCGTTGTACCAAGTGTCTTTGGAATCGTTGGTCGTACCGGTTTTTCCACCAATGTCCCGACGCTCCAGCTTTTGTGCGCGCCAGCCGGTGCCGTTCCAACCTGTGCCTTCACGCCAGTTACCGCCGCCCCAGATGTTGCTCTCGAGCATTTCGCGTACCAGGAAAGCATTCTGGGCAGTGATCACGCGAGGCGCGTGTTCAGGCAGTTGCTCAGCATCTTTATCCAGCAGGTTCACTTCGTTGAACTCAGCGGCTTTGCTGTCAGCGGCCGGCATATCCGGACAATTGGAATCGCAGGCAAGCTGCATCTTGTGTTCGTACTCGATCTTACCGAACGGATCCTCGGCCTTGCTGATGAAGTAAGGCTTGAAGAAAAAACCGCCGTTTGCAAACACACTGAAGCCCTGCGCCATTTCGATTGGTGTCAGGCTACCGGCACCCAGAGCAAGCGCTTCCGCCCTTGGCAGATCCTCACGCTTGAAACCGAAGCGGGTGAGGTAGTCGATGGTTTTGTCCAGACCAACAGCACGCATTACCCGGACAGCCATGACGTTTTTGGACTGCGCCAGGCCGATACGCAGGCGGGTAGGGCCGTTGTATGTCGGTGGAGAGTTTTTAGGACGCCATGCTGTGCCCTGGCTCTGATCCCAGCGGTTAATCGGGGCATCGTTCACCAATGTTGCCAGCGTCATGCCCTGGTCAAGCGCAGCCGAGTAGATGAACGGCTTGATGCTGGAACCTACCTGACGTAACGACTGGGTCGCCCGGTTAAATTTGCTGTGGATAAAGTTAAACCCGCCAACCAGCGCTTCCACCGCCCCGGTTTCTGGTTCATGGCGACCAGTGCCGTATTGGCATCCGGCACCTGACTCAGTTGCCATTTGTCTTCCACCTTGCGCACCCAGATCTGCTGACCGGCATTCAGGATTTCAGTAGCAGATTTCGGTGCCGGGCCCTGGCGTTTGTCAGTGATAAAGCGTCTTGCCCACTTCATGCCATCCCATTCAATGGTGGCTGTTTCGTCACCCTTGATGATGATGTCAGCACTTTGCTTGCCGACCTTGGTAACAACAGCCGGAACCAGTTCGCCATAAGTTGGCTGGCCGTTCACGTACTTGGCGATTTTCTCTGCATCCCAAGGTGTTTCCTTGGCTTTCCAGAGCACCGCAACAGCCCCGCGGTAACCGTGGCGCATGTCATAGTTCAGCAGGTTTTCAACAGCGGCTTTTTGCGCGGCTTCCTGCAACGTGGACTCGACGGTGGTGTAAATACGCATACCGGATTCGTAAACGTCTTCACCATATTTTCCACCGCCCAGGCGCGCGCCATTTCTGCAATGTAAGGGGCATTCAGCTCAATCTCTGCACCGTGGTAACGGGCAACAATGGGCTGGCTTTTCGCCTCTTCATACTGTGCCTGGGTGATGTACTTTTCATCCAACATACGCAGCAGTACAACGTTGCGGCGTTCCGTTGATCGCTTGAGGGAGTAGATCGGGTTCATGGTCGACGGTGCTTTCGGCAAGCCGGCAATGACGGCGATTTCGCTCAGCGTCAACTGGTCCAGCTCTTTACCGAAATAGACTTGTGCAGCAGCACCGACACCGTATGCCCGATAACCCAGATAAATTTTGTTGAGATATAGCTCGAGTATCTCGTCTTTGGAGAGTAGCTGTTCGATGTGGATTGCGATAAAAATCTCTTTGATCTTTCGCATTATTTTCTTCTCATTGCTGAGGAAGAAATTTCGAGCCAGCTGTTGAGTAATGGTACTTGCCCCTTGTTTGGCATGGCCAGAAACGGCAACAACAAACGCCGCACGGACAATACCAATTGGTCGATACCCGGGTGCTCATAAAAGCGACTGTCCTCTGTGGCGATGAACGCTTCGGTCATCTCCTTGGGAATCTGGTCAAGCTTTACCGGGATACGCCGTTTTTCACCAAACTGGGAAATCAGCTTTCCATCAGCACTGAATACCTGCATCGGGGTCTGGAGTTGTACATCCTTCAGGGTGGCGACATCAGGCAATTCAGGCTTCACGTACAGGTAGAAACCGAAAATCGTGCCGACTCCAAGAGTTATGCAAACAAGTATGAATATGAGAAATCGTTTTATGAACTTCACCGGGGATTTACCGCTCTGTCTTTCATGAATCGTTCCTTACAAATGCCTGAGTAGTATAAAGATAGCTGCGCAAAAAATAACGGGTTTACTGTTGTTTGTTTGCAAAAAAATGAAGTGCATATGGTCAACGGGAGGATAAAAACATGCAAAGCCGGTTGCTGGCGATTGATGTCGGGAGCAGCGCATCAAAAGCCATTGTGGTGTCTGGCAAGCAGCTTCACAACGAAGTCAGGGCCCTGGCATGCGTGCAGCATCCCCCCGGAATAGCAACTGACCATTTTGACCAGATTTTCAAAAACTTAAAGAGCCAACTGAAACGTCAGCTCGGGCGTTTTGGCCGGTTGCCGGATACCACATTGCTCAGTCTTTCTCACGTGGATGTCATCACGAAACGCGTAGCAGCTGATCCGAACCAGAGTGCGGATGCGCTTGAATATTCTATCGGCGCCAGTCTTGCGGGCATGTTATCCGTGCCGGTGGAAAACATTTATTTTGACTTTTGTCGCAGTGATGAAGCGGGTGCGCTGGAGCAGGCTTTTTTTGATGTTTTTGCCTGCCGGAAGGATAGTGTGGATCCTTGCCTGGAAGCCCTTAAAAAGCATGGTATTGAGCCATCGGTGATAGAGCTTCAGCCTCATGCTCTGATGTGGCTTTGGAAACACGTACATGAAAACGGCCAGGCCAACCTGCCTGCAATGCTGGTAGATATTGGTACCAGCAAGACATGTTGCTGTTTTCACCCGGTGGTTGCTCCGGAATATTACCGCGAATTTTCGATTAACTTTGCCCGGGCACGGCAAAGGGATATGCCGGTGGTTAACTCCCCGGAACTGGAGGAGCTGATTTCCTGCTTGCGCCGCCAGATCAACCTGCATAACTCGCAATACCCTACTGCGCCGCTTCTCAATCTTTGGCTGACTGGCGGCGGAGCCGGGCAGCTAAATCCGGATGTTCTGAAAAATGCACTTCAGATAGAGGTTGGCTGGCTCGAACCTGCTCGCTACATGGATATCTCCGATTCCATCAAGCATGAGTTTTCCAGCGGCCTCAACGAGTTTGCTGTTGCGGCTGGACTTGTTATGAGGGGGGCGATCAATGCTTCCGGTCATTAACCTTCTGCCTGGCGGCAGTTGGAAAAGAAACGCAAGAAGAAAAACCTGGCGATTCAGTTTGGTATCGGTATCGGCCTGGCCGTTTTCCTTTCACTTTCCGTGAACTGGGTACTGGGGTACCAGATTGACAACCAACAGGTGCGCAACCAACTGCTACAGGGTGAGATTGACCAACTTAATCGCCAGCTGGCAAGGCTGCGGGAGCTTCGGATGAAACAGCGCTCCCTTCAGGATCGTATCGGTGTGGTGTCAGACCTCCAGCTCCAGCGCAACGAGACCACCCGGGCGCTCAACTTCCTCGCAAACCATGTGCCGGAAGGGGTCTATTTTAATGACCTGACTTACCGCGCAGGGACCATCGATATCAATGGGTATGCAGACTCCCATGCAAGGCTGGCTGAACTGCTGGCTGAGCTGGAGCTGAGCCCGGAAGTCAGCCGAGTCTCGGTGCATACCATTATCGACAGTCCGGAGAAGGGAACCGATCGCAAGCAGTTTCGGGTGACCTTCCATCTGGCACCGCACACGACTGCATCCCTTCAAAAGGAGGTAAGCCATGGATAACTGGCGCGATCTTGACCTTGAAGATCTGGCGTTCTGGCCAACCATCCCGAGGCTCACCGTGGTGGTCATTGCATCTTTGCTGACTCTGGTGCTGATGTATTTCCTGATGATTAGCCCGAAGCTTGAACAGCGTGAATCCCTGATATCAGCGGAGCAGACCCTCAAGAGTGAATTTGAAGGGAAAGTGGTTAAAACCGCGACCCTTATCAGTGTGGCAAACCAGGTGGAAATTCTGGACCTCCAGTACCAGACGATGCGAAAGCAACTCCCGGTCGAAAACGAGCTGGCCGGATTGTTGGCCGGTATCAACGAACTTGGGGTTCGCAATGGCCTGGCATTCCGGCGAATCGAGTGGCTGCCAGCCATTAAGCAGGACTGGCTTTATGAGGTTCCCCTGAAAATGGAGATTTCCGGCGAGTATGCCCACCTTGGCACCTTTGCGGCGGATCTTGCCCGGATGCCCCGCATTGTCAGCCTGCATGATTTTTCTATCCGGAATGGCAAGGACAAAGAAGGCCTGTCGTTCAATGTGTCAGCTAAAACCTACCGGTTTATCGAGCGGGAGGATGCAAAGTGATGTTGAAGAAATCAATTCAGTTTCTGTTGTTGCCAGCCTTGTGTGCCTGCGATACCAACACGGCAGATCTCGACAGCTACATTGCGCGCACTAAAGCCTCAGCAACGGTGGTGGCGATGGCAAACCCGGCGTTACCCGTTTTTGAGGTCGTGCCATTTTCGATGGAGAGCGGCAGGGACCCCTTTGCGACACCGCTTCGGGAGACGGCTAAAGCCCAGCGGAATACGGACTGCTGGCAACCGGATCTCTCTCGCACAATTGGGGTTTTGGAGGAGTATTCTCTTTCAAATCTGAAATTTAAGGGCGTAATAGGAAGCAAATCCTACCGGGCTGCTTGATTGAAATGCCCGACGGTGAAATACGCAAAGCCGGTTTTGGTGATTATGTTGGGGAAAATTTAGGAAAAATTAATGCCATCGAGCAGCAGGGGATCCGCGTGACAGAGTCCCTGCCCGACGGGCTGGGTTGTTGGCAGACACGCAGTGTTCGTCTGGGCTTGAATGGTGTCAGAGGAGATGATGTTAATGGAAGCCAGTATGGGAGTTAAACTTATGGCTCAACTGAAACATTACTGCCGCCGGCTGACAGTGGTTGGCGCGGTTTTGGCGCTTGGGCTTGCCCTGCCGGCGATGGCTTCAGATAAAGCATCGGATTCCTCTACTCAGGTTGAGGCTGTTGATTTCAGCCGCACTAAAGCCGGGGAAGGCCACCTGGTTATCGATCTCAACAGCCAGCAGGTTGCCGCCAGCATGGAAAGGCGAAAAGACGGCCTGTTGGTCACCCTTAAGGATACTCACCTGCCGGAGGAGATGCTTTACGTCCTCGATGTGGTGGATTTTGCAACTCCGGTTACCCAGATAGAGTCCTTTTCCAAGGAAAAGGACACCCAGTTTCTCCTTACCGTAAAGGGTTCCTATGGCTATCACTACGACCAGAAGGGCAAGCGCTTCTCTGTCGTGGTCGGCAAACAGACGCAGCAGCCGAAAGTCAGCAAAGACAGGGGCAAACCGGTGTCGTTTAACTTCCAGGACATCCCTGTTCGCACAGTGTTGCAAATCATTGCCGATCACTCCGGTTTCAACCTGGTGGTGTCGGATTCGGTGTCAGGTAACCTCACCATGCGCCTGGACAATGTGCCTTGGAAACAGGCGCTGGATACCATCCTCAAGATAAATGGGCTCGACAAGCGTATTGACGGCAATGTGATTCTGGTTGCCCCTAAGGCGGATCTGGACAAGCGTGAACAGCAAGAACTGGAAATATCCCGAAGGGCAGAGGAGCTTTCTTCCCTGCGCTCAGAAGTTATCACCGTTAACTACGCCAAAGCGCAAGATATTGCGACCTTGCTGAGTGGCGCGGAAGACGGCATCAGTATGCTGACCGCGCGCGGCGCCGTATCGGTGGACTCGCGCACCAACTCCCTTGTTATCCGTGACCTGGCTGAAAACCTGCAGGTGATCCGCGATCTGGTGGCGACGCTTGATATTCCGGTCAAGCAGGTGGAAATTGAGGCCCGGATTGTAACTGTGGATGACGGTACCCTGGATGAAATCGGTGTGCGCTGGGGCGTGTTGGACTCAAGTTCTGTCGGTTTCGGTGGCTCGATCGAAAGCAACCTTGCCGGGCAGGGCATGTATGACGGAATTGGAAATAGTGGCAGCAGCGGCGGAAGTTCCGGTGGTGAAGGGGGCGAAAGCGGCGGTGATTCTACGTCGATTGATGATTTTCTGAACGTCAACCTCGGGGCAACCGATGCCCGCGCATCAAGTATTGCTTTCCAGGTGGCCAAACTTGGCTCTGATTTTCTGCTTGATATGGAACTCTCTGCGCTGCAGGCGGAATCCAAGGCCGAGATCATTTCATCACCGCGCCTGCTGACCACCAACAAAATGGCGGCATATATCGAGCAGGGTACAGAATTGCCTTACCTTGAAGCAGCGTCGAGCGGAGCAACGTCAATTTCATTCAAAAAAGCCGTGCTCAGCCTTTCGGTTACCCCGCAAATAACCCCGGATAACAAACTGGTGCTGGATCTTCAGGTTACCCAGGACCGCCCGGGGCAGACGGTGAAAGCCGGTGGCGGTGAAGCGGTGGCTATCGATACTCAGCGTATTGGTACCCAGGTTCTGGTTGATAACGGCGAGACGGTGGTTCTTGGTGGTATTTACCAGCACGAGGTCCGCAAGGGCGTGGACAAAGTGCCGCTTCTCGGTGATATTCCGGGTTTGGGGGCACTGTTCCGCCGCACTTATGACAAGCTTGCCAAGCGCGAATTACTTATCTTTGTCACCCCGAAAATCATTGTCCAGTAACTGATTACTGCAGAAAAACAGACACCGTCCCCGTCATTGCCCAAATCTATTTAGGTTTGAAAATGACGGGAAGGTTGCCAAGATGCCCTGTTAACTGAGATAATTTTTGGTCTGATCACGAATTATCTGTGAGGAATGTGGCGCCTCGGGCTTATTGCGAATACAGCCCGCGGGCGGTGTTGTCTTATTAACCGCGCGTAATTTCCTGAAATGGCTGAAAAAAGAAATATCTTTCTGGTTGGCCCAATGGGGCTGGTAAAAGCACCATTGGCAGACATCTCGCTCAATCACTGCACATGGATTTTTACGATTCTGACACCGTCATCGAAGAACGTACCGGCGCAGATATCGCCTGGGTTTTCGATGTAGAGGGTGAGGAAGGCTTCCGTGTACGTGAAGAAAAAGTCATCGATGAGCTGACTCAAATGCAGGGCATTGTCCTGGCAACCGGTGGAGGTTCAGTAAAAAGTAAAGAAAGCCGCAACCGCCTGTCTGCCCGCGGTATCGTTGTATACCTCGAGACGACTATTGAAAAGCAACTGGCACGTACCCAGCGAGACAAGCGCCGTCCTCTTCTGCAAACTGACAGTCCACGTGACGTGTTGGAAGATCTGGCTGGCCAGCGTAACCCACTGTATGAAGAAGTGGCTGACTATGTCGTTCGCACTGATGACCAGAGTGCCAAAGTGGTTGCGAACCAAATCATCGAACTTATTGAAAATCACTAATAACAAACAGGAATGTACTGCCCATGGAACGGATTTCCGTAGAGCTTGGTGAAAGAAGTTATCTGATTTCGATCGGTGCCGGTCTGCTTGAGCAACCGGCATTGTTCGCTGAAGCTGATGGGCGCAAGGTGGTGGTGGTCACCAATGACACCATAGCACCGCTTTATGCGGACACCTTGATGAATACGTTAAAGGCAGCCGGGGGAGCCCCAGCGCTGCTGAGCTTGCCGGACGGTGAGCAATTCAAAACACTGGAAACCTTCAACACCATCCAGACCTTCCTATTGGAAGGTAACTACAGTCGGGATGTGCTTATCGTAGCGCTGGGCGGCGGAGTGATTGGAGATGTTGTTGGTTTTGCAGCTGCCTGTTACCAGCGTGGCGTGGACTTTATCCAGGTGCCGACCACACTGCTGTCTCAGGTCGATTCCTCCGTTGGTGGCAAAACCGCTATCAACCACCCCCTTGGCAAGAACATGATTGGCGCGTTTTACCAGCCAAGTTAGTTGTGATTGATACCAAGGCGCTTTCTACCTTGCCTCCTCGAGAATTCGCTGCCGGCATGGCAGAAGTTATCAAGTACGGCATTATCGCGGATGGCCCGTTTTTCTCCTGGCTGGAAGAAAATCTGGAAGCTCTGAATGCGTTGGATAACGATGCATTGGTGTACACCATCAAGCGCTGCTGTGAAATCAAAGCGGATGTTGTCGCACAGGATGAGCGCGAATCCGGCGTCCGTGCCCTGTTAAACCTGGGTCATACCTTTGGTCACGCCATTGAGGCGGAGATGGGTTACGGCAACTGGCTGCACGGCGAAGCAGTGGCGGCAGGCACGGTTCTTGCTGCGGAAACTGCTAGGCGTCAAGGATTGGTCAGTGCGGAAATGGTCTCGCAAATTACTGCGCTTCTTGAGGCGGCATCCCTGCCGGTTAAAGCTCCGGAACAGATGGGTTATCAAGCCTTTATCAAGCATATGATGCGGGACAAGAAGGTGCTCTCCGGTCAATTGAGGTTGGTTTTACCAACCGGCATTGGTTCGGCGGAAGTGGTTTCTGACGTCACTGAACAAACCCTGACAGAGGTCATCGAAACAAAATAGCTGGTAAAGCATGAGCGGACCCTTACCGTCAATGTCACTGGATCTCGACAGCAACATCAGATTCTGTCGAGACTGCAGTTTGTCACCCGATTCAGTTCAAACCTGGTTCAGATTACCGGTGAGCAGGGCGCTGGCCGTTCTTGGTTGGTGGAACGGTACCTTGAGTCCTGGGCGAAAGATACGTCTCAGGCGCTGCTTATTTGTAATGCCCGCCAGGATGATGCGCGCCAGCGTGCGATCATTCTTGGACAGCTAGTACACGGCGGTGTCTTCAATGAACAGGATAGCCTGCTGGACAGCCTCCAACACCTTCTCGGTGACCAACCCTGCCAACTTCTTATTGCCATTGATGATGCGCACTGCCTGTCACCGAACATGGTGGCGGAGCTGTGGGCGCTGGTTCAACATGCGAAAACCGCTCAGAGCTGGCAGGTCAATGTGCTGGCATTCAGCCTGAAAGGCAAACTGGATAAATGCTTGCGCCAGGTATCTTACGGTCAGGGCAGCGTACCCATTGAAGTGGAAATTCCGCATCTCACCGACAGCGAGCGGGAAATGCTTATCGAACTGATGCTGACATCCCAGGGACTGGATGCCGGCCAGCGAAGAATTTTCCGCATGCGTGCTGCGAATGTGCCATCTTTACCGGGTGCTCTTTTTGGCCTGCAACAACAGGAGGTTCCTGTGTCAAAAGAAAAGCGCGACCGCCGTTTCACCCCCGCCATTTTGCTTGCTCTGCTGCTCATTTTGCTGGGGCTTGGCGGATTGGTTGGTATCTGCTTGGTGGTCAGCCGGTGGAAGATACTGCTCCCGTGGTGAGTGCGCCGGAACCGGCAGCCTCAGACAGTGACAAAATTCCGTCACTTCAAACCGCGATCGACGAGGGTAAAGTTCAGACTGACGACGACAAGGTCAAACTGGCTGCGCAAGGCGCTGAAGCCGGTTTGCCACCGGTTGTTGATGACAGTGCCGCTTTGCCGGAAGACTCAGAATTTGCCGGGCTTACAGTCGGGCGCCGGGATGACGGTAAACGAGTGGTTGTGCCGGATACCGTGGTTGATGCCATCATGGAAGACCAATCGGTTGGTGGTGACGGTACCCGTGCAGTGACAGACCCTCTTTTGCCTGAACTTGCCGGAAAGACACGGGTGATCCTGCCTGACCCCTTGGAGGCAGACAGCAAGCCTGCGCCAAAACCTGCTGTGAATGAGAACACGCAACCGGTTTCGCAAACCGTGTCCTCGTCCGGTCTTGATATTGCTAACACTGAACTGCGTGACGTGCCGGCTGAACGTTATGCGCTCCAGCTTGCGGCGCTGCGTTCTGAAGCAGAGGTTAACACCTTCATTCGGGACAACCGCCTGCAAGGCAAGGTGAAGGTTTACCAGACAGTGCGCAGCGGCGAGCCCTGGTTCATGATCATCTGGGGTGACTATGCCTCGGTGAATGCCGCCCGCCGGGCTGAGATGGATATGCCGCAAAATCTGCAGGCACTGTCCGTGGGTGAAGAGCTTTGCCCGTATTCACCGTGAAATTGACCGCGTCAATTTGTGATTTATCGCTGAGAGTTGGCGAAAAATAAGGTACAATCCGCCACCTTTCTGGCAGCAGTGGTAGTGAATAAGCGGCAATGAAAAAGCAGCGTGCGTTTTTAAAATGGGCTGGGGGCAAATATTCCCTGGTTGACGCGATTCGCCAGCACCTGCCGGAAGGTGAGGAACTGATTGAGCCCTTTGTTGGGGCCGGGTCAGTTTTTCTCAACACCGACTACTCAAGTTACCGCCTGTCTGACATCAATCAGGATTTGATCAATATGTTCAATATCCTGAAGTATGATGCATCGCCGTTTATTGCCGATGCCCGTGGCCTGTTTACCGAACACCACAACGCAAAAGATAAATACCTCTCTATCCGGCGTGAATTCAACGCATCGCATGATGTGTACCAGCGGTCGTTGCTTTTCCTCTATATGAACCGTCACGGCTACAATGGCCTTTGCCGTTACAACAAAAAGGGCGGTTATAACGTGCCTTTCGGTTCCTATAAAAACCGTATTTCCCGCAGGCTGAACTGGAGTTCTTTTCGGAAAAGGCCCAGAAGGCGACCTTTGTCTGTGAAAGTTTCGAGCAGTCTTTTGCATCGGCAAGGAAAGGGTGTGTGGTGTATTGCGATCCACCGTATGCGCCGTTGTCGGCAACGGCAAACTTTACCACCTATGCGGCCAATGGGTTTGGGCCTGCAGAGCAGAAGAAACTGGGTGAGTTGGCAGAATCCACAGCCCGTGACAAAAAGGTGCCGGTACTGATCTCCAACCATGACACGGTACAGACCCGAGACTGGTACAACGATGCCCGCCTGACAGTGGTGAAAGTCAAACGCACCATCAGCCGTAATGTTCACGGCCGCAACAAGGTCGATGAACTGCTAGCCCTGTTTTCACCCAAGCTCTGATTGTTCCCTGCTTACCGCGTAAACGGAACTACGCGGCACCGTTCCCTGCTATCACCAGATTTACCACCACAACCAGCGCCAGAACAAACACCACCACAAAACCTATTCCCAATAGGATGTAGGGCGCTGCCGACCCGAACCTGAAATCCCGCTGGCGGTTTTATCGGACTGCACCCCAAACATGGCAGCCAGGACGCTGAGTATCATTGCGGCCATTCCGGGTTTGTTTTCCCTGTTGTCATCTGAAGACATCCTTGCCTCCTTTCCAGTGAGTTGCAGGTATTAGCGTAGACCCGGTAAATGCAAAGTGGAATTTATATGTATCAAAAGAATCGCTATCGGGACAGTTCCGGGTCAATCGGGTAGAATGTCGCCAATTCCCCCAGTAACAGATATACCATTGAGGCTTAATCATGAAGGATTTTTTGATCGCCCCGTCCATTCTCTCTGCCGACTTTGCCCGTCTTGGTGAAGACGTAGAGAAAGTTCTAGCGGCCGGAGCCGACGTGGTTCACTTTGACGTAATGGATAACCACTATGTCCCGAACCTGACATTTGGTGCACCAATTTGTAAGGCCCTGCGCGATTACGGCATCACTGCACCGATTGACGTGCACCTGATGGTTAAGCCGGTCGATCGCATCATCCCGGATTTCGCCAAAGCCGGCGCATCCATGATCACCTTCCATGCTGAAGCCAGTGAGCATATCGACCGCTCCCTGCAACTTATCAAGGAATGCGGTTGTAAGGCGGGTCTGGTATTCAACCCGGCAACCCCGCTGCACCACCTTGACTATGTGATGGACAAGCTGGATATGATTCTGCTGATGTCGGTTAACCCGGGTTTCGGCGGCCAGTCGTTCATTCCATCTACCCTGGATAAGCTGCGCGAAGTTCGCCGCCGCATTGACGAAAGTGGCTACGATATCCGCCTGGAAATCGACGGCGGTGTGAAGGTCGACAACATTCGCGAAATCGCTGAAGCCGGTGCCGATATGTTTGTTGCCGGTTCGGCTATTTTCAGCCAGCCGGATTACAAAGCGGTCATTGACCAGATGCGTGAAGAGCTGTCTCAGGTATCCCGCTGATGGATATGGCAGTAAAAAATGCGAGCCAGTTCGGGGCGGTGAAATACATCGCCTTTGATTTGGACGGTACCCTGATAGACAGTGTGCCGGAGCTTGCCGTTGCCGTTCAGATGGCAATGACTGATCTTGGCCGGACACCCCCTGCGGCTGACAAGGTACGTACCTGTAGGTAACGGTGCAGATGTACTGATTGGCCGGGCGCTCAGTGACAGCATTGAGGTTGACCCTGAATTGCCGGAAACACTCCGTGCAGAAGCCCGCGCGCGTTTTGATTTTCACTATCACAACAACGGGCACGAAGGGACCAAGGTTTATGATGGCGTGATCGAGACTCTGCAAGCCCTGAAAGCAAGTGGATACCAGCTCGGGATTATTACCAACAAACCCTCGCAGTTTGTGCCGGACATCCTGGCTGAACTGGGTATAGATTCCCTGTTCGATGATGTTTTTGGCGGTGATGCCTTCCCGGTGAAAAAACCTGATCCGATGCCATTGAACCACCTGCGTGAAAAATACGGTCTGGCACAGGACGAGCTGATGATGGTGGGGGATTCCCGCAATGATATTCTGGCAGCAAAAAATGCCGGAATTGCCTCTGTTGGCCTGACTTACGGTTACAACTACGGTGAATCCATCGCAATTTCCGGCCCAGAGCTGGTTACTGGTCAGTTTGCTGACCTGCTGACGGTTCTCAGCGGCGTGAAAACACGTTAAATTAGCCGTCAGCAAATTTTAGAAGTGACAAGTGCCGGAAAAGAAACCGGCCGAGACAGGAATAACTAGATGAGCAACCCAACAGCAAAGCCCGTGGTTCTCAGCGGTGTTCAGCCGTCTGGTGAACTGAGTATTGGTAACTACATGGGTGCGCTGCGCCAGTGGCACCAAATGCAGGAAGACTACGAGTGTAACTACTGCATCGTAGATCTTCATGCCATTACTGTCCGCCAGGAAGCGGCTGCCCTGCGTGAGGCCACTCTGGATGCACTGGCAGTATGTCTGGCTGTGGGTGTTGATCCGCAAAAGAGCAACCTGTTCGTTCAGTCACACGTGCCAGAGCACGCGCAGCTGAGCTGGGTACTGAACTGCTACACCCAGATGGGTGAGCTGAACCGCATGACCCAGTTCAAGGACAAGTCAGCCCGCCATGCCGAAAACATCAACGCCGGTCTGTTTGACTACCCGGTTCTGATGGCGGCAGATATCTTGCTGTACCAGGCACACCAGGTACCTGTTGGTAACGACCAGAAGCAGCACCTGGAACTGGCGCGCGATATCGCGTTCCGTTTCAACAACCTTTATGGTGATGTGTTCACTGTGCCGGAACCTTACATTCCGCCAGTGGGTGCACGCGTAATGAGCCTGCAGGATCCGACCAAGAAGATGTCAAAGTCGGATGAAAACCGCGGCAACGTTATCGGTATTCTGGAAGATCCAAAGGCGATCACCAAGAAGATCAAACGTGCTGTAACCGACTCAGATGAGCCGCCACGCGTTCTGTTCAACATCGAAGAGAAGCCGGGTGTCTCTAACCTGCTGGGTATCCTCTCCGGTGTGACAGGTAAGTCTATTGAGGCTCTGGAAGCGGAATACGCAGACAAGATGTACGGCCACCTGAAAAAAGACACCGCAGAAGCGGTGGTTGCCATGCTTGAGCCAATCCAGCAGCGCTTCAAGGAGTACCGTGCTGATCAGGCTTACCTGGACCAGGTGATGAAAGTGGGTGCGGAAAAAGCATCTGCCAAGGCGATTGAAACCCTGAAGAACGTGTACGAAGCCGTTGGTTTTGTCCGTAACCCTCTGTGGTAATAAGCCTGTAGAAATTAAAAAGGCAGCGGGTTACGCTGCCTTTTTTGTCGCACCTGAAACCAACATAGAGTGTTGTCATGTTGCTGATCATTGATAACTATGACTCCTTTACCTACAACCTCTACCAGTACTTTTGTGAGCTGGGTGCAGAGGTGGTGGTAAAGCGCAACGATGAACTGACCGTTTCTGACATCGAAGCCATGTCGCCAGCGCGGCTGGTGATTTCTCCCGGCCCGTGTACCCCGGATGAAGCCGGCATTTCCCTTGAGGTTATCCGCCATTTTGCCGGTAAACTGCCAATCCTCGGAGTCTGTTTAGGGCATCAGTCCATGGCGCAGGTATTCGGGGCGAGAGTGCTTCGTGCCAGGCAGGTGATGCACGGGAAGACGTCCCCGGTTGTCCATACGGGGAAAGGTGTTTTTGCCGGCCTCAACAACCCGCTGAAGGTGACCCGCTACCATTCACTGGTGGTTGAGCATGATTCTTTGCCTGATTGCTTTGAAATCACCGCCTGGACAGAGCGGGATGGTGCGTTTGACGAGATAATGGGACTTCGCCACAAAACGCTGGATCTGGAAGGGGTACAGTTTCACCCGGAAAGTATTCTGACCGAGCAGGGCCACGCATTGCTGGAAAACTTCCTCCGACGCTAAATTTCTTGGCACTGCGCAGACGGTGCCAAATTCGATCGTTATCACTTTTTTAAACTTTTCTTTACTTTTTCGCGCCGCATCCTGAGCTGCAAGCTTATTCACGCCCTTTGCCTGCCAAGAAAAAATCACACAGGAAAAAAATAAAGCAAAGCCGGCATGCGCTTTGATTATTTGCTGTCATATCTCTCAATATCACGTGATCTTGTTTTATTTCCTAACAGGAAAGACACCATTAACATTCGGCATATTAATTCTTTGCCCACCTTCGCGCATAACTATGGCATCGCAATGAATAATGGGCGTTAACCGGGCAGCATGGATAGATTTTCCTGCTATTGCTAAGGTTAAAGCAATGTAAATACTATGCATATGTAATAAACACCAGAAGGAACGCGCAATGTCAGAGGAACAGAAAGTAGAACGTAAATTGTTTGATGAAGTCATGGTGCCGTGTTACGCACCGATGCAAATGATCCCTGACAGAGGTAAAGGCGCACGTATCTGGGATCAGGAAGATCGTGAATACATCGATTTTGCTGGTGGTATCGCGGTGAGCTGTCTTGGCCATTGCCACCCTGTCATGGTGGACGCGCTGAAAAACCAGGCCGAAAAGCTTTGGCACCTCAGCAATGTTATGACCAATGCGCCGGCCCTGCGTTTGGCGAAAAAGCTGACAGAAGTGAGCTTTGCTGAAAAAGTGTTCTTCGCCAACTCCGGTGCAGAAGCCAACGAAGCGGCACTGAAACTAGCCCGTCGTTGGGCGGTGGATGTTCATGGCCCGGAAAAAAGTGAAATTATTGCCTTCACCCAAGGGTTCCATGGCCGTACTTTCTTTACTGTCACCGTTGGTGGGCAGGCCGCCTATTCAGACGGTTTTGGCCCAAAGCCGGGTGATGTTACCCACCTGCCATACAATGATATTGATGCGCTGAAAGCCAGATGTCTGACCGCACCTGTGCGGTGATGATGGAGCCGCTTCAGGGCGAAGGGGGCATTGTTTCCCCGACGCCGGAGTTCGTCAAAGCGGTACGTGAGCTTTGTGACCAACACAATGCCCTGCTGATTTTTGATGAGGTCCAGACAGGTAACGGCCGTACCGGCCACTTTTATGCCTACCAGGGGCTGGGTGTCACGCCGGATATCCTGAGCACGGCAAAATCTCTTGGTGGCGGTATTCCAGTCGGTGCCATGCTGACAACCACAGTTCTGGCGCAGCACATGAAGGTGGGTACCACGGCTCAACCTATGGGGGTAACCCGCTGGCTGCCGCTGTTGCTGAAGCCGTAGTGAATGAAGTGAGCAAGCCGGAAGTGCTGGCAGGTGTTCAGGAGCGTGAAAAGTGGTTCCGTGAATCCCTTGAGGCGCTTAACACCAAGTACGGCATTTTTGGTGAAATCCGCGGAAAGGGCCTGTTGATTGGAGCCGCGCTTAATGATGCCTGGCAGGGCCGTGCCCGTGACGTGCTCGTTGCTGCCGGTGAAGAAGGCCTGCTGCTGTTGGTCGCAGGTGCCAATGTGGTACGTATGACACCGTCTTTGGTGATTACCAAAGAAGAAGTCGAAGAAGGAATGGCGCGCCTGGATCGTGCGCTGGCGAAACTGACGGCAGCCTGATGGCTGCCACCCAGGGAGTAAGGGGGGCAATATGCTGGTAATTCGTCCTATCCGGGAAACCGATTTTGATGCACTGATGACCATCGCCGAAGAGTCGGGGGTTGGTTTTACGTCTCTTCCTGTCAACGAAGAGTTAATTGCCAAACGTATCGCCCATTCAGTGGAAAGTTTTAACAAACAGGAAGCCGGCCCGACTGGGGAAGGCTACCTGATGGTGGCAGAAGACGTTGAGACCGGGGAGGTGGCCGGTACCACCGGAATTGAGTCAGCCATCGGCCTCGACGTCCCTTTCTACAGCTATCATGTCAGCAAGGTGGTGCACCATTCGCGCCGCCTGAATGTCCACAATGTGGTGGAAGTGCTGACCTTCGGTAACAACTACACCGGGTGCTCGGAAATCTGCACCCTGTTCCTGCGCCCGCAATTCCGTGGCGGGCTGAACGGCAAACTGCTCTCCAAATGCCGCTTTCTGATGCTGGCTGAATTTCCGGAGCGCTTTTCTGATGTGATTTTCGCGGAAATGCGCGGCGTGTCGGATGAGAACGGCGTATCGCCATTCTGGAACTGGCTCAAGGAACACTTCTTCTCTATCGATTTTACCCTGGCAGACTACCTGACCGGCATTGGTGAAAAGGCTTTATCGCCGACCTGATGCCCAAACTGCCTATCTACACCAGTCTGCTGAGCCCGGAAGCGAGGGCCGTTATCGGGCAGGTGCATGAAAAGACCCGTCCGGCACTGCGCCTTCTGGAAAAAGAAGGTTTCACCTGCCGTAACTATGTCGACATCTTTGATGCTGGCCCAACGGTGGAGTGTGACCGCAGGAATATCGAATCGGTTCGCCATTCATTCAATGCGGTTGCACACGTCAGTGAGCACAGCAGCGCCAAGGATTATCTGGTCAGCAATACCCGTTTTACAGACTTCAGGGCAACCACAGCCAAAGTCGCCATCGATGAAGAACACGGCAAGGCATTGATCGACCCGGTCACGGCAAAAGCCCTGATGGTGAAAACCGGCGACACCCTGAGACTGGTCGCACTCTAAGGAAGGAACACCATGACACATCTTGTTGGAAACCAGTGGCTCGCCGGCAGCGGTGAAGCCATGGCCTCGCTCAACCCTTTTTCCGGAGAAATTGTCTGGCAGGGGAATGCGGCACAAAGCGAATTGGTGGAAAAGGCGGTCGCTGAAGCGCGGCGGGCATTCCTCACCTGGCGTAAAACCTCTTTTGAAGAGCGCCAGGCGCTGGCAGAACGTTTTGCCGAACTGGTGAAAGAAAACAGCGAACACATGGCGCGAGTGATCGCCGAAGAGACTGGTAAGCCACTGTGGGAAACCCGCACAGAAGCGGGTGCCATGGTCGGTAAAGTGGCGATTTCCATCCGCGCTTACCTGGAACGTACCGGCGAGCGCAGCAAAGAGATGGCGGGCAGCCAGGCCGTCCTTCGTCACCGTCCCCTTGGAGTGCTGGCAGTGTTCGGGCCGTATAACTTCCCCGGGCACCTGCCGAACGGCCATATCATCCCGGCATTGCTGGCGGGAAACACCGTTGTTCTGAAGCCCTCAGACCTGACGCCGAAAGTAGCAGAAGAGATGGTCAAGCTCTGGCGACAGGCCGGCTTGCCTGACGGGGTGGTAAACCTTGTACAGGGTGGCCGTGAAACCGGCGAGGCGCTGGCGCAGTCAAAGGCATCGACGGCCTGCTGTTTACCGGCAGTGCCAACACCGGACATATACTGCACCGCCAGTTCGCGGGTCAGCCGGGCAAAATGCTGGCACTTGAGATGGGCGGGAACAACCCGCTGGTTGTCACAGACAACTTTGATGACACCGAAGCCACAGCTTACACCATCATCCAGTCGGCCTTTATCAGTGCCGGACAGCGTTGTACCTGCGCCCGTCGCCTGTACCTGCCTGAAGGCACCAAAGGTGATGAGTTGCTGGCACGCCTGGTTGCCATGACCGCAGGTATAAAGGTGGGCGGGCAATTTGATGAAGATCAGCCGTTTATGGGCTCGCTGATTTCAAGCCGGGCAGCGCAGGGCATTCTGGACGCACAGGACAACCTGGTATCACTGGGTGCCACACCGCTGCTGGCTGCAAGGCGTATCGGGGATGCGGTCGTCACGCCGGGTATCCTTGAGGTGAGCGCCATCGAGTCGTTGCCGGATGACGAATACTTTGGTCCGCTGCTGCAGGTTGTGCGTTATAGCGGTCTGGAAAATGCTGTTGAGCTTGCCAATGACACCCGCTACGGATTGTCCGCTGGCTTGATTTCTACCGATGACAGTGAATGGCAATACTTCCTTGACCATATCCGTGCCGGGATTGTTAACCGTAACCGGCAGTTGACTGGTGCCAGCAGCGATGCGCCGTTCGGTGGGCCGGGTGCGTCCGGGAACCTGCGTCCGAGCGCTTACTATGCGGCAGACTACTGCGCCTACCCCATGGCCTCGATGGAAGGGGATGAGGTGGTTATGCCTGCTACACCGGCACCGGGAATTACCCTCTAAACTTAAAACACAACTGAGCCGTAACCGGGCTGCAATGGATAGCCTGACTTTTAAGGAGACAACCTTGGATTACGTTAACGCTTTGTTTGCCGAACTCTGGCGGGATTACACCCGCCGCCTTTGCCCATCAGCAGCCAAGGTGCATGCCTTGCTGGAAGAAGGGCAGCCACTGCTGAATGACCATATCGCCCTTCGCACCTTCAACTTGCCTAAAGTGGGCCTGGACCGCCTTGCTGCGCCTTTTATCGCGCTGGGCTATGTTCCCAAGGGAGAGTATGACTTTGAGGCTAAGAAGCTCTATGCGCAGCATTTTGAGCACCCTAACAGCGAAGCCCCAAAGGTGTTTATCAGTGAGTTGCAAATTGGCCGCTGCTCGACCGGGCTGCAACAGAAAGTCAGGGCGCTGGTGGATCAGGTGGATGACGCTGCACTGCGGGGTTCAGACTTCTTGTCCGGCGGGCGCCTTTGGGATCTGGACTTTGCCACTTTCCAAGCCTTGTCGGAAGAGAGTGAGTATGCCGGATGGGTGGCTGCACACGGCTACGGCGCCAATCACTTTACCGTCAGCGTAAACCAACTGAGCTCCATTGATTCAGTGAAAGGGGTCAATGATGTTCTGCGCAGTGCCGGCTTTGCCATCAATGAGTTTGGCGGAGAGGTGAAGGGAAGCCCGGATGTATTGCTGGAGCAATCTTCCACCATGGCTGACGAGGTCGCGGTGAACTTTACGGACGGGGAGCAGTTAATTCCTGGCGGGTTTTATGAGTTTGCCAAGCGTTATCCGATGGAAGATGGAAGCCTGTATCCCGGTTTTGTCGCAGCCTCTGCAGACAAGATTTTCGAAAGTACCAATCGTTAAGCCGGAACAGGGAAAACGAAACAGCGCTTGGGCATTGCCTGGGCGTTTTTTGATTGGGGAAAAGCCTGCTTACTGCTGCGGTGGATCCTGAGTCCAGAGCGATGATTCCGGCCCGTCATGGCGGCCTTTTTCAGAAGCCAATTCTTGCTGGTTGAGGTAATGCCCCATGCCGCAGAAACCGGTGAGTTCAGCGGTGGTATTTCCACTCGGTGCGCCGGGCAGTGTCCATTCACTGTGATCGAAGAACTCGATATTCATTCCCTGTCCCTTTTGTCTCCAGAATTCCCTTCCGGGGTGCCTCGACAAAATATCATGCGTGCAGCGCCTTGCAAGGAAAACTGGCGAGATCTTGGTCAAAATCTGATGAACTTTTCCTGACACCGTTGCCGGGTTCTTTTTACAGGCGTAAAAGCCGGGGATAAGGGAGCTGATGGGGCAGAAAACAAAAACGCCAGTCAGGGACTGGCGTTTTACAAGCGGTAGCCGGAAATTAACGGGTACCGTATACCACGATGGTTTTACCGTGGGCAGAGATCAGGTTCTGCTCTTCCAGCATCTTCAGGATGCGGCCAACGGTTTCACGTGAACAGCCAACAATCTGACCGATTTCCTGACGGGTGATCTTGATTTGCATGCCGTCTGGGTGGGTCATTGCGTCTGGTTGCTTTGCCAGGTTCAGCAGAGTCTGTGCAATGCGGCCGGTAACGTCCAGGAACGCCAGATCGCCAACTTTCTGGCTGGTCACCTGGAGGCGGCGAGCCATCTGGCCAGACAGGCGCATCAGGATATCCGGGTTAACCTGGATCAGCTGGCGGAATTTCTTGTAAGAGATTTCTGCCACTTCACAAGGCGTTTTAGCGCGAACCCATGCAGTACGTTCCTGACCTTCCTCGAACAGGCCAAGTTCACCGATGAAGTCGCCTTGGTTGAGGTAAGAAAGGATCATTTCCTTGCCTTCCTCATCCTTGATAAGCACTGCTACAGAGCCCTTAACGATGTAGTAAAGGGTTTCGGCTTTTTCACCAGAGTGAATCAGCGTGCTCTTGGATGGGTACTTATGAATATGGCAGTGAGAAAGGAACCACTCAAGGGTTGGATCGGTTTGCGGTTTTCCTGGAACCATAAAACTCATTTCCTCTGCGTTTGTGCCCAACGATGACATCCCTATAATCTCTGTTGAGCCATTTTGGTTAGCGCCAATTAGGATAAGACGTCCTGTTGTGGGCGACAAGCTTTGTCGCTGGCTTTGTTATAGTCGGAAGTTTAACTTTTTTCGCCCCGGATTTCTTGATCTGAATCTATCGTAATTGGTCACTTATTTACCAAAACTGTGGCTGTGATCACGTCGTCAAATGAAAGTAGGAGAATTTATGCAGGCAAAGGTGCGCTGGACATCAGACATGACCTTCCTGGGTCAATCTGATTCAGGTCACACTGTGGTGATGGATGGCAACGGCGGCAAGACTGCGCCCAGTCCGATGGAGATGGTTTTGATGGCTGCAGGCGGATGCAGTTCGGTGGATGTGGTGGATGCTCTGACATCAGCCGGGCAGGCTATTCGGGGATGCGAAGCGCAACTTTCATCCACCCGACGGGACGAAGCGCCGCGCTATTTCACATCGGTAAACATCCATTTTGTGGTGACCGGAACCGGGCTTGATAAAACGCGGGTGGAAAAAGCGGTATCCGACTCTTTGGAGAAATATTGCTCGGTTTGCCTGATGCTGGGAAAAGGCGTGGAAATGACCCATTCCTATGAACTGGTGGAAGCTGTCTAACCCGCTGAAATGACAGGATGATGCGGAGACAGGCTCTCCGCATTTTGTCTGGAAATCAGTTCAGAACAACATCATCCAAGTCCGCGGTCAGGGCTTCGCTTTGTGCCTTGGTCAAGGTGATGACAGCCTCCATGTTCCGGTGTCCGATGCCGGCTTGCAACGGTGCGCCTTTTTTCAGGGCATGAATCATTGAAGGGGGCAGCTCAAAGCGCATGAAATGGACGCTGGATGTTTTCTCCTCGTTGTCGCGCTCCAAATCTTCATCGCAGATGGGATACACCTTTTCCATCCCCTCAATGGCAAGCCAGACTTTTTGCTCCACGCCTATCAGCCCGGACAGCGCGACTTTACGTTCATCCGGATCCGGATATTCCAGCATAAACGTGGCTTTGAGATTGTGGCCGTCCGGGATTAGCGGGTTGTAGGCGGCAAGCTCTTCCTCAATGCCGTCAGGCTCGAAAATCTTCTCTATGCGCAGCATTTCCTGGATTTGGTACTGGACGGTCTGCCTGTCTTCAAAGTAAAGCCGGGCATGGTGATTCAGGGCTATTTGCCGGGGGCGTTTGTGCTCCATCATCAGCTTTCGGTAGTGCGGCCGCTGGCGGGCGTATTCCTCCAGTGACAACAGGTCGGTACGGGTCAGCTTTTGCATCACATCTTCTCCTTACAGTCCGTAAGCTTTACGCAGCAGAGTCATGGGATGGATCGGTTTTTCCGCATGAGATGACAGCGCCGCGATGTGGCTTCCTGCCATCGGGCAGTCACTAGCAAGGTAAGTTGCCCCTTGCTTGTCGACATTGCGGGCAACCGGTTTACCAATCTTGACGGCTTTGTCATAGGTTTCTGTTTTGACCGCATAGGTACCGTCATGCCCTGAGCAGCGCTGCTGAGCCATTACGTTGGTATCCGGGATGAGCCCAAGGATATCTGCCGTTTTCAGGCCGATGTTCTGCACCCTCAAATGGCAGGCTACGTGATAACTGATATCACCGAGGGGGAGCGGAAATTCGGTATTGAGCTTCCCGGCTTTGTGGCGCAGGAACAGGTACTCGAAAGGATCAAAAAATGCTTTCTGTACCCGCGCAACATCTGGGTCATCCGGGAACATCAGTGGGAGCTCCTGCTTGAACATCAGCACGCAGGAGGGAACCGGGCCGATAAGGTCGTAGCCCTGCTCGACAAGGCGGAGCAGTTCGGGGATATTTTCTTCTTTCGCCCTGGCAACGCTCTCGAGGTCGCCGAGTTCCATTTTTGGCATCCCACAGCACTTTTCCTTGCCGACAATTTCGATATGGATGCCGTTGTGCTGGAACACCTTGAAAAAATCTTCGCCCAGGTGGGGGCTGTTGTAGTTCCCGTAACAGGTGGTGAACATGGCAACTTTGCCGGTTGTGCCGTTGGCCGGCTCTGGCGTCAGTTCACGGGCATAGGATCTGGCCTGCCGGCGCATTGTTTGGCTGTGGTATTCGGGAACAGTAGCGTCCTTGTGCACGCCGGCTTTGTGCAGCAACCCGCGAAAGGCGCTGTTTTTGTTGAGTGCGTTAACAGTGACATCCACAACCGGAATGGTTGCCATCGACCCGACGAAATCCGTGCTTGAAAGTACCTTATCCCGAACGCTGGCGCCTTCTTCGCGGAATTTTACGGCTTTTGCTCTTAGCATCAGGTGTGGAAAATCAATTTCCCACTCATGGGGAGGAACGTAAGGGCATTTGCTCATGTAGCACATGTCACAGAGATAGCATTGGTCTGCGACCTTCTGGTAATCGGCTTTGTCGACACCATCAACCTCGAAAGTGTCTGACTCATCAATCAGGTCGAACAGCGTTGGGAAGGCGTCACACAGGCTGACACAACGCCGGCAGCCATGGCAGACATCAAAGACCCGCTCCATTTCGTTGTGCAGCGATTCCTTGTCGTAAAACGCTTCGCTTTGCCACTCGATACTGTGGCGTGTGGGGGCATCAATACCGCCTTCTCGCTTTTCCTTCATGGCACGGCACCTCTCGGTGATGGGGCGGAAGACCGCCCCGACAGTTGTTCACGATGGAACATTGCTCAATAGTTCTTGTTATCGGCGTTGCGTGATTCATGCAGTGCCGTTGGACTACAGAGGTGCTCAGTCGTCCAGGTTATCCAGCGCTTTCTGGAAACGGTTGGCGTGACTGCGCTCTGCCTTGGCAAGGGTTTCAAACCAGTCGGCGATTTCATCAAACCCTTCGTCCCGCGCGGTGGCGGCCATACCCGGGTACATATCGGTGTATTCGTGGGTTTCACCGGCAATCGAAGCTTTCAGGTTTGATGCCGTATCCCCCATAGGCAAGCCGGTTGCAGGGTCACCCACCTCTTCGAGGTACTCAAGGTGTCCGTGGGCGTGGCCTGTTTCGCCTTCGGCGGTGGAACGAAATACCGCGGCAACGTCGTTATAGCCCTCAACATCAGCCTTTGATGCGAAATAAAGGTAGCGGCGGTTAGCCTGGCTTTCGCCGGCAAATGCATCCTTGAGGTTTTGCTCCGTTTTGGATCCTTTCAAAGACATTGTTCTCACTCCTTTTGCTGGTTAAATTTTATTCACAGCATTATCAGTAAAGAACAGGGTCAGGAATTGAGCTAATGAATAAAACGGGCCAACTCAATCGATAAAATCGATGATCTGACCCGTTTCAACGGGAAGGGAGTGTCAGCTGATCTTTCCGGTGTCGATAAGTTGCTGGATTAACGGGCGAATAATCAGTTCCATGGCAAAACTCATTTTCCCGCCGGGGACCACAATGGTGTTGTGGCGGGACATAAACGATCCCTGGATCATGGAAAGCAGGTAAGGGAAATCGACTTTTTTGATGCCACGGAAGCGGATCACTACAAAGCTTTCATCCAGTGACGGGATCCCCTTGGCATTGAGCGGGTTGGAGGTATCTACTGTGGGGACCCGCTGGAAGTTGATATGGGTGCGCGAAAATTGTGGTGTGATGTAATTGAGGTAGTCATCCATGGAGCGGACAATGGAATCCATTACCGCTTCCCGTGAGTGGCCACGGTCGCGGGTGTCCCGGACAAATTTCTGGATCCACTCCAGGTTGACGATAGGCACCATGCCTATCAGCAGGTCGACATGCTGCCCGACATTAACGTCGCCGTCCCTTACACCGCCGTGGAGCCCTTCGTAGAAAAGCACGTTGGTGTTTTCTGGCAAGTCCTGCCACGGGGTAAAGGTTCCCGGCATCTGGTTGAACGGAACCGCCTCGTCAAAGGTGTGCAGGTAGCGACGCACCTTGCCACTTCCGTTGTCACCGTATTGGCGGAAGAATCCCTCCAGCCCCTCAAAATCATTGGCCTGCGGGCCAAAATAGCTGATATGGCGGCCCTGCTCACGCGCCTTGCGGATTTCGACGTCCATTTCCGGGCGGGTGAAACGGTGAAAGCTGTCCCCTTCAACCCAGGCCGCCTTGATGTTCATCATATTGAACATCTTGCGGAAGGCTTCAGAGGTGGTAGTTGTGCCGGCACCGGACGAACCGGTTACCGCAATGATGGGGTGCTTGGCTGACATGACATGCCCTGTCAAAAATAAAACAATTCCTTTTGATGTGTTTAACAGGGCTTGTCAGGCAGGTCAAGCGGGGGTGTTCAGTGCAGTGCGTTAGTTAGCTTAATGTCTACTGTTTCGTGCAATTCTGAGAACACAATAACGGCATCACCACGTTTCAGCGCTTCACGGACCTGATCCACTTTGTCTGAAAAAGGCACTTCGTCCATGCCGTAATCCGTCCCTTCCCGCAGCACAAAGTGCTCGATAAGGTTGGTCAGAGTATCCTCAGCCAGATCTTGCCACGGAATAATCATCGTTTACCTGTCCACAGCTCGGAGGCTGACTACTGAATCTGTCGGGTTATTTTAGCTGTCACCACGCCCTTTAGATAGCGTTCGCAGGTGACAGATAGCGCGAAAAGAACGCAGGAACCGTTTTGTCGAGCCAGTATTCCGGCTTTCTGAGTGTGCCACTGATAAACCCGACATGGCCGCCGCGCTCGCACAGGTGGTACTCAATGTTGTCCGGCAGTGGCTGGGCTGGGATCACTGCATCCGTCATGAAAGGGTCATCCTTGGCATGGATAACCTTGAGCGGCACCTTGATACTGCTTAGTACTGACAGGCCACTGCAACGCTGATAGTAATCCTCGGCGTCAGCAAAGCCGTGCAGGGGGGCGGTGATCATATCGTCAAACTGGTAAATGTTGCGGATAGCGATATCGCTGCCACCTGAAACCCGGCCAACTTCGCCGTGGTGCTGGAGCTTTGTGGCGAGCTTGCGTTTCATTGAACCCAGCAGGTAGGCCTGGTAGACCTTGGAAAACCCCTGCTGAATCCGTTCAGAACAGGATGACAAATCAAGCGGGGCCGATACAACACAGGCCGCGTCAATCAGGGGAGCGTCCCGGTATTCTGCCAGATAACGCACCAGCATGTTCCCGCCGAGGGATACGCCGGCTGCGGCAACACGGGTATCCGGGAAGCGGGATTTGAGGGTTTCAAGAAAGAACCGGGCATCACCGGTCTCACCAGAGTGATAGCTGCGAGGGTGACGGTTGGGTGCGCCGCTGCAACTGCGAAAATGCATGATTACACCAAGCCAGCCCTGCCGGCGATAGGCATCCAGCAGCCCGTGTGCATAAGGGCTGTAGAAGCATCCCTCCAGACCGTGGAACAGCACGGCAACCGGCTTGCCTTTAGCCGTTTCCGGGTTTTCCGTCCAGGCGAGATCGACAAAGTCCCCGTCCGGCAGTTCAAGGCGTTCCCACACCGGAGAGAATGCTGGCTTACGGCGCAGAAAGCGTGGAAGCAAGGTTTGCAGATGCGGGTTTTCCAGGCCTTTGGCCGGGACAAAAGTGTCAGACACGTCGGTTGCCCTCAGGAGGTTGTGTTATAGGGTAAATTCATCAGCCGGTGGATTGGCAAGTATCTCTGCCAGGGTGGCAATACCGTGTTCAAGGCTTGTTGGATCCTTGGGGGCGCTCACCGCAATACGTACTGCCGGGATAGCCGGATAACCCGGCGGGACAAACAGCTCTGCCGATTTTACATCCAGCCGTTTTTCCGCGCACCTTGCCAGGAATTTACTCAGCGGCCAGGTTTCTGGCAACACCAGCCAGCCATGAAGGCTGCTTGGATGGTATCTGAGATCAAACCCGGCCAGCAGTTTTTCCACCCGCTGCCAGCGCCCGGCCATATCCCGTCTGACTTGCTCAAGCGTGCCATCAGCAATACCTTGCCGGGCCATCATGGCGGTCAGCGCAGACAGCAGCGGGCTGACCATCCAGCTGTGGTTTTGCAGCGTACGGATGAACGCCGGGTACAGATCTTCCGGGGAGAGTACAAACCCCATCCGCAGGCCGGGAGCCAGAAACTTGGCAAAACCACTGACATGGATAACCCGATCCGGTGCCAGGTTCACCAGGGGAGCGGGTCTTGTTGCCGGTAACAAACCGTTGACGTCATCCTCCAGGATATAAACCTTGTGGCGCTGACAGACCTCGATGACTGACTCGCGGCGGGCGTCACTCATGGTGGCTGTGGTAGGGTTTTGCAGGGTAGGGGTCAGGTAGACAAGCCTTGGCTGGTACAAACGGCAGGCGGCATCCAGCGACTCCGGGACAATACCTTCTTCGTCCATCATTACCGGCTTGAGTGAGATCTGTTGCTGGCGCGCTATGCTGATAAGGCCGGGGTAACAAAGCTGTTCCACCAGAATGGTATCACCAGCCGGCTGAGGCTTCCAGCACTAGCTTGGTGCCGTGCTGCGCGCCGTGGCAAAGCAGCATGCGTTCGGGGTTGGCATTCACATTCTGAGACCGGAGCCACTGCGACAGTGCCTCACGGTGGCTGTCTATTCCTTTTGCCGGCTGGTAGAGCATCAGTTCATTGAGCTCTTCGGGATACCTGGCAAGGGTATTGAGCGCCTCTGACATCCAGTTGGCGCGCTCAAGGGGCGGCGGAACGTTATAACCAAAACTGACATCAACCGCATTTTTGCTCTGGTCGAAAATCCAGGTAGGTTTGTCATGCTGGCAGACGTAGGTACCGGCGCGACCCGGGCTTCAACCAGTCCCCGCCGTTCGGCTTCGTTGTAGCGCGGGTGATTGTCCCTATGGTGACCCCCAGCCGGTCTGCCAGTGCCCTGTGAGTCGGCAGCTTACTTCCGCCGGAAAGCGAACCGTCAGCAATCCGGCCTTCAATGGCGTCGGCGACCTGTTTGTAGCGCGGCCCGCCATCTTCTTTGAATTCCATTGTCTCGATTGTCATGGTGACAATAAACCTTTTGCGTGGCTTTTTGTTCCTTGTTAGGGTGGATGTTGCGCGCAAAATGATCAATTTTCAATCATGTTTCGATATTGTATCGATACAATTTTATGAGGATGTGACACATGACAGACTGGACGCTTGTCATGCCGCTGGCGGTTTTTGCGCTGACAACTTCTGGCACTCCCGGCCGAACAACATGATGCTGACGGCATCCGGGGCTAATTTTGGCTTTATCCGCACTCTTCCCCATATGGTAGGGATTTCCGCCGGTATGGTGATGCTGATCCTGTCTGTTGCTGCCGGGCTCGGTGTTATCTTCCAAACGTTCCCCGCAGTGCAAGAGGGGTTTAAGTGGGCTGCCAGCGCTTACCTGCTTTTCCTTGCGTGGAAAATAGCAACGGCAGAGCCGTCATCGCAGAAGCGTTCTTCAGGCTTGCGGCCAATGAGCTTCTGGGCGGCTGCCATGTTCCAGTTCGTTAATCCGAAGGCGTGGATGATGGCCATCAGTTCAATCAGCACCTTTACGGTTGCCGGGGACAGCTATTGGATTTCTGCACTGATTGTCTGCGCGGCATTTGTGGTCGTGGGGCTGCCGGCGATTTCGGTCTGGGCCGGGTTTGGCGTGATGCTGGGCAGGCTGATTTCCGCACCGCGAAGCTGGCGGATATTCAACGGGACCATGGGAGTGTTGACAGCCGGGTGCCTGGTGTTTATCTGGGCGTAGGTACCGGGTTGTTGCCGTGCATCAGAGCATTGTAGAGATAGGAGGCATTCGGTGTGAGCCTGCGGCAGTAGCGCTGGACCACGGACTCTTCATCCATCTGCCAGGTTTCCTGGTTTAGAGCTGCCACCAAGTCTTTTTGTTGCTGCTGTTCAAGCTTGAGCTCAAAACCGAGCATTTTTCGGTAGAGGGTCACATCAATCTGGCGCTTTACCTCGCGCCGGATCTGACGGTAGTCGTCGAGGAGAAAGGCGGAATGTTCAAGCGCCAGCTCAAGGCGATCAAGGCTGGCGTCATCAAGCTGAAACCGCGGGACTCCAGCCAAATCAGCATCAGGGCAAGGTTCACATTGCCCTGGTGTTTGTCCTGAAGGGCGAGGCAGGCGTGTTTAACATCCGGGTCCTCGTAATGGGACAGGCAAAACCGCCACAGCCTTCCGGGGTCAGGCCGTTTTGAATGTTGTTTCCATCTGTTCCAGTTGTTCCTGAAGCTCCATCCATTCCAGCTCGACCTCTTCCAGTTTCCCTTTGGCCTCGGCCTGTTGCATCAGCAGTTCGTTCAGCTTGCCTTTGTTTTCGGCAGTGTAGAGGCTGACATCGGCCATCGCATTTTCGACTTCCGATATCTTGGCAGATAAATCGGTCATCTGTGTTTCCAATTTGTCAATTTTCTTGCGAATAGGTGCAGTCTGGCGGCGGAACTCGGCATCCAGGCGTTTTTGCTCTTTGCGGGCGGCCTGGCTGTGCTCAATTTTCTTCTCCGTTTTTTCCGGCTTTGCTTCACGGCGCGAGGCTTTCTGCTGTTCGCTGAGCCACTTGTGGTAGTCATTCAGGTCGCCGTCGAACGGGGCGACCTGCTGGTCGTGTACCAGGTAAAGGTCATCGGTGGTCGCACGCAGCAGGTAACGGTCGTGGCTGACGATAACCATGGCACCTTCGTAGGACTGGAGCGCTAAGGTCAGTGCCTCACGCATGTCGAGGTCAAGGTGGTTGGTCGGTTCGTCCAACAGCAGCAGGTTAGGACGTTGCCACACCAGCAGTGCCAGTACGAGGCGGGCTTTTTCACCGCCGGAGAACGGGCCGATAAGCTCCAGTGCTTTGTCACCCTGGAAGCCGAAGCTGCGAGGTAATCGCGAAGTTGTTGCTCGGTCGCTTCCGGGGCTAACCGGGTCAGATGCTGGAGCGGGGTTTCATCGGTACGCAGGGTTTCAAGCTGATGCTGGGCAAAGTAACCGATTTTGACCCCCTGCGAGTAGTTCATTTCACCGCCTTGTGGGGTGATGGAGCCGGACAAAAGCTTAATCAGGGTCGATTTGCCGGCACCGTTGCGTCCCAGAAGGCCAATGCGGCTGCCCGGAACCAGATTGAGCCGGATCTTTTCCAGGATAAGTTTATCGCCGTAACCGGCCGCAACATGGTCCATCATCAGGATGGGGTTCGGTAGGGCGTCGGGCTCGCGGAATTCAAAGCTGAACGGGTTGTCATACTGCGCCGGCAGCACTTTCTCCATTCGCTCAAGCGCCTTGAGCCGGCTCTGTGCCTGACGGGCTTTGGTGGCTTTGTAGCGGAAGCGGTCAATGTAGCTCTGCATGTGGGAAATTTGGCGCTGCTGCTTTTCATAACTTGCCTGTTGCAGGGCCAATTTTTCCGCACGCATGATTTCAAATGCAGAGTAGTTGCCGGTGTACTCGTTCAGTTTCTGGTGCTCGACATGGATGATGCGGCCGACAACCGGGTCGAGGAAATCGCGGTCGTGGGAAATCAGCACCAGGGTACCACGGTAGCTCTGCAGCCACTTTTCCAGCCAAAGCACGGCATCGAGGTCGAGGTGGTTGGTCGGTTCGTCAAGGAGCAGCAGATCAGAACGGCACAGCAGCGCCTGGGCGAGGTTGAGGCGCATACGCCAGCCGCCGGAAAATTGGGTCAGGTGCCAGCCATCTGCTCCTGGCTGAAACCCAGGCCGTCGAGCAATTCCGCCGCCCGGGCTTTGATGCTGTAGCCGCCAATGGCCGCAAGTTTGTCATGCAGGTCAGCAACCCGGTGGCCATCGTCAGCCGCTTCAGCAACATGAAGCTGGCCTTCAAGGTCACGGTACTCCCGGTCGCCGTCAATCACGTATTCAAGTGCGGTACGTTCCAGCGCCGGGGTTTCCTGTGCAACCCAGGCAACCTGCCAGGATGAAGGGAACTGGCAACTGCCGCCATCGAGGTGCAGTTCATCCCGGAGCAAGGCAAACAGGCTGGACTTGCCACAGCCGTTTTTACCGACCAGGCCGACTTTATCCCCCGGATGAATGGTGGCAGAAGTGTGGTCGAGCAGCACTTTACCGCCGCGCAAAAGTTGGATATCGGAGAATATAATCATGTCAGCCTGAGAGTTTTCTGTCCGTTGGGAGGCGGCATTATATACCCAAGCCATCTCAAGATGCAGTTTTCAGCGAGAGTTGATTGGTTGTCAGTCAAGGCGCTGTTTTGACGATCTAGTGGCGCTAAATCAAAAAACAGCAACGCAGAATGAGAGCCAATCAAACTCGCCCTTCGGGAGGGTTTCAGTGCGCCCACTTCTGTGTCAAATACCTTTGAAAGGGAACAGCCATTCCATCAGGTATTTTCCTTGAATTGAACGCACTGAAATCACTCTGAATGACGCACCTTGAGGTGGTTTGGGTATAGCTGCAGTATCAGCGGTTGACACTGGACGGAATGGGCTGCTGTGTTAATGTATTCGTAAGGTTACGTATAATTTGCAGATATCACTCAAAAGGACTTTGAATGACAGATACACCCGAGACCAAGCCCCGAGTATTAGTGATATATGCCCACCCGGATCCTCATGGCTCCCATGCCAACCGCAAAATGGTAAATGCCGCATCAGCGTATTCCCATGTCACCGTGACAGACCTGTACGGCAGCTACCCGGATTTCATTATTGATGTGTCGGCGGAGCGGGAAAAACTGCTTTCCCATGACATCTTTGTATTCCAGTTTCCGCTTCAGATGTATTCGTGCCCGGCCTTGCTCAAAGAATGGATCGATGTGGTGCTCGCCAAGGGGTTTGCCCACGGTGACGGTTCAGCGCTGGCCGGAAAATACTGGCGCTGTGCCGTGACAACCGGCGGTGCGGCTGATGCCTTTTCCGAAAGTGGCTATAACAAGTACACCATGGCAGAACTCTTGCAGCCATTCGAGCTGACCGCATTGTTGTGCCGGGGCCACTGGCTGCCGCCACTGGTGCTTCACTGGGCAAGAAGGGTCTCCGATGATGACCGCGATGCCCACGCCGAAATTTTTGCCGACTGGCTGAACAGCCACTGGATGGGAGATCTGATGGAGCCTGCGACAACCGCATTCGTTGAACACAGTTTTCTGGGAGCCGCGATTATTTTCCTTGCTGCTGCCGTGGTGGCAGTGCCTTTTGCCCAGCGGCTCGGCCTTGGGTCGGTGCTGGGTTATCTGTTAGCCGGTATTGCCATCGGCCCCTGGGGACTGGGGCTTTTTACCGATGTTGCATCTATCCTTCATTTTCCGAGTTTGGTGTCGTCCTGCTGCTGTTCCTGATTGGTCTTGAACTGAACCCGAAAAAACTGGTGAAGATGCGAAAGCCGATTCTTGGGCTTGGCGGCAGCCAGGTCGGGGTCACTGCGCTGGCTATATTCGGTATTTGTCTTTACCTCGGAGTAGGGAACCGGGATGCGCTGGTGATCGGTATGGCGCTGGCGCTTTCTTCCACTGCTATTGCCCTTCGGGTGATTGAGGAGCAGGGACTTTCCCGTTCAGAAGCCGGGCAAAACGGCTTTGCGGTGCTGCTGTTCCAGGATATCGCCGTTATCCCGATGCTGGCTGTTATCCCGGCCCTTGCCGGTGGCGGAGCCGGGAGCTGGCTGGATGTAGTGATCATGCTGGGGGCGATTGTTGCCCTTCTTTTGGGGGGCCATTATCTGCTGCGCCCGCTTTTCCGCTGGGTCGTGATGAGTGGCGTCAGGGAGCTGTTTAACGTTGCCGCCTTGCTGTTAGTGATTGGTATTGCCCTTGGAATGCAAAGCCTCGGGTTATCCATGGCGCTCGGCACCTTCCTTGCCGGGGTGCTGCTGGCGGAAAGTGAATACCGGCATGAGCTGGAAATCGCAATCGACCCTTTCAAGGGGCTGCTGCTGGGGCTTTTCTTTATCGCCGTCGGCATGGGTGTCGATATTGGGCTGCTTATCCAGTATCCGCTGGAAATTCTGGCTGCGGTGGCCGGTCTTATCCTGCTAAAGGGTGGCATTCTCTACCTGCTGGCGCGGCTTTTTAAGCTTTCCGCCAAGTCCCGCAGCCAGTTGGCCGCTATCCTGGGCCAAGGCGGGGAATTCGCGTTTGTCCTCTTTACCGCTGCTCGCGGAGAGGGGCTGCTCAGTCCGGAGCTGAATGCTTTCCTTCTGGTGGTGGTGAGTGTGTCCATGATGCTGACCCCGGTGATGGTGACCATGCAAAAACGCTGGTACCAACGCTTTTTCAACGAGCCAACCCAGGAAAACCATGCGCCGGATGCCTTCGAGGAAATGGACTCCCGGGTGATTATTGCCGGGTTCGGGCGCTTTGGGCAGGTGGTTGGCCGGTTGTTGTTCGCTAACAAAATCGGGGTCACGGTGCTTGAGCGCGATCCTTCCCAAATCTCCCTGCTGCGCCGGTTCGGTTATGAGGTTTACTATGGGGATGCCACCCAGCTGGACCTATTAAGGGCAGCCGGAGCCGAGAAAGCGGAAGCGATTGTCATTTGCTCTCATTCGCCGGAAGAGGTGATAGAAATTGTTGAGCTCTGTAAGAGCCACTTCCCACACCTGAAACTGCTGGCCCGTGCTCGGGGCCGGGTCGAGGCGCATGAGCTGATGAGCCACGGTGTCGACGTGTTTTCCCGCGAAACGTTCTTCAGTGCGCTGGATCTTGGCCGTCAGGCACTGATCAGTCTTGGCATGCATCCGTACAAAGCTCAGAGGCAGAAGCTTATTTCCGAAAACTGGATATGGCGATGCTGCATGAAATGTTGCCGCAGCACAGTGATGATGTCGCTGCACTGTCCCGGGCAAAAGAAGCCCGCAAAGAGCTGGAAGAGATTTTTGACCGCGAAATGCAGGTTGATACCGAACGCCACGACAAGTGGAATGAATCCTGATTTAACAGATATTGGATGACTCATGGTAAGGAAACGCTTTATTGCCGGTGCAGCCTGCCCGGTCTGCAAAGAGCAGGACGGAATGCGCTGGTGGGAAGAAAATAATATCGAGAAAGTCGAATGTGTCCATTGTGGCCACAAAGATGAAAGAGTGCCTAAATCAATGGAAAAAAGTGAGCACAGCAGTGAGGGAATCATCGGGGTCTTTAAGCCAGACTGAAACCTGGCGCTTTTGTCGTATTCAAACAGTAGATGACGGCGCAACCGGGTTTTGGGTATGATGCGCGCGGAAATTACACACTTTGTTTCGGAGTGACGATGAAAATTGCAAAAGACCTCGTGGTTAGCCTGGCGTACCAGGTAAAAACTGAAGACGGTGCACTGGTTGATTCTTCCAGCAAGGAAGCACCGCTGCAGTACCTGCACGGCCACAAGAACCTGATCGATGGCCTGGAAAAGGCACTGGAAGGCCACGAAGCCGGTGACGCGTTCTCAGTAACCGTGGCTCCTGAAGAAGCATACGGCGAATACGATGACAACCTGGTGCAGCGCGTTCCTGCGAACCTGTTCCAGGGCGTTGACGAAATCACCGTTGGTATGCGATTCCTGGCTGATACAGACCAGGGTCCAATCCCTGTTGAAATCACCGAAGTTGACGGTGACGAAGTAGTGTTGATGCGAACCACATGCTGGCTGGCCAGACTCTGACCTTCGACGTGGAAGTGATGGCTATCCGTGAAGCAACGGAAGAAGAAGTGGCTCACGGTCATATTCACCAGGGCGGCGGTTGCTGCGGTGGCCACGGACATGATGACGACCATGAATGTTGTGGCGGTCATGGCCACGATGATGACCACGAGTGCTGCGGTGGCGGCAACGGTGGTTGTGGTTGCAGCCACTAATCATCTGCGTGTACAGAAGGGGCCTGAGGGCTCCTTTTTTATGGCTTGGAAACAGACGGGGAAGGCTTAGTGGGGAATACTCACTTAGCTATGACCAACCGCGAGATGTAGCGTGCAGAAGTTGGGGCTGACGGGCAGCGCCGGGGTACCATCTTTGCAGATGAGGCACTGACCGCCGAACGGTAAACACGACCAAATCAGTAGTGCGGTGGTGGCGTCTCTTCGGACATAGACGCGATATTGGATGGCTCCATCGCCTTAATCTTTGACACCAGGTAGGTGATTTGCGTCTGCATCTTACTGATCATCATCTGCTGCTCACTGAGGGCATCATTGAGTTCTTCAATGGCTTGTTCCTGAAATGCCAGCCGGCACTCCAAATCCTGCACATGCAGATCCCGCTTTTCATTGTCAGTCATCGTGTCTCTCTTATTGGCTATCCACGCCTGCGCGATGCCGGCGGAGGTGCCAGAGATTACCCTGCCAGTCGGATCAATAGCAACATCGTAAACTACCGCACTGGGTGGCCGGGTGTCCGGCTGGGCTTTGGCCTGCCAGCGGCCGATGTTCTCTCCGGTCGCCGTATCCCACAATTCCACCCGGCGTGATGGGGAGCCGGTGGCCAGGCGTGAACCGTCATCAGAGAACCGGGCTGAGGAATAAATTTGCTGGCGCATGATGGACTTAAGCTCACTGACTTTTTCACCGGTTTTTAAATCCCAGATTGCGGCCATGTTTCCGCCGTCAGAAGTAAAGGCATACTTTGCTTCCCGCTGCAGGACAACCCGGGTGACCCTGGCATCGAGTGGGAAGTCATAAATTATCTGGCCGGAGTCGGTATCCCAGAGATAGGCGTTGTAGTCATTTCCCCCGGATATCACGAACCTGCCATTGGCGGATATATCTACCGTATTCACTTTTTCACGGTGGGCAAGGAACTCCAGGCGCCGGCCGCTGCCCAAGTCAACAAACAGGGCCTTGCCGTTTGATAACGCCAGCACCACTTGCTGACCGTTGTTACTGAGTGCCGCATCCCGGATAACCCCGTCAGAGATAGACCAAAGGCCTTCTGCCTTGCCGTAGGCCAGATCCCAGACGGCAAAATTTTGAGATGTTGCTGTAATGGCGTAACGGTTGTTGTCAGAGATCCGGCTTACATTCACAGCGCTGGCATCTGGGTCTTGTTGCCCGAAGTCGGCAAGCTGCTGGTTCTGTTGCAAGTCCCAGAGAAAGATGCCGGTTTCCTTTGCACTTAACAGGGCAAAGCGGCCGTCACGGCTGAGGCTGAAGCTGGTTGCCCCTCCGGTGGATCGTCCAGCGCTGGGCCTCATCACCTGTCCAGAAACAGGCGCTGAGCGTCATCAATGTCAAAATGACGAAAAAATATTGAGCTCTTCGGGTCATCACGCTTGCAATCAATCAGTTGGGGCCATAACAGTCAGTATATTGATTCGTGCCTGCTTTCGCATCAACCGATACGAAAGCAGGCAGCTCGGAAAACCGCAGAAACGGAGTCACGAATGAAATCTGTAATCAAACTCTCTTTCCTGGCTGCTACTGTCGCACTGGCAGTAGGCTGTAACCAGGAAGAGGCAAAAGCCCCGATAGCGTCAGCAGTGGCGGCCGAGCAACCAGCCCAGCTGACGCTCAGCAGGCATTTGCTTCTGAAGATGACAAAGCCGCATACGCCATTGGTGCATCACTGGCCCAATACCTCAACACTAACCTGGATCAGCAGGCTAAAATCGGCCTGAACCTGAACAAAGAAATGGTGATTGCCGGTGTGGAAGATGTTTTCAACGGTAAGCCGCGCCTGACCCAGGAGCAAACCCAGCAAGTGCTGCAGGAACTGGATGCCCGTGTAACTAAACTGGTTGCCGAGCAACAGAAGAAAGAAGCAGAAGCAGCAGTGAAAGCCGGTGAGGAATTCCGCGCCAAGTTTGCCAAAGAGAAAGGCGTTGTCACCACTGACTCTGGCCTGATGTACAAAGTCGACCGTATGGGCGACGGCCCTAAGCCTAAGGCGACCGATACCGTCGTGGTTGATTACAGCGGTACCCTGATTGACGGCACCAAGTTCGACAGCTCTTACGACCGCGGCCAGCCGGCAACCTTCCCGCTGAACCGGGTTATCCCGGGTTGGACTGAAGGTGTTCAACTGATGCCTGTGGGCTCGAAGTTCACCTTTGTGATCCCGGCAGACCTGGCATACGGTGCCCAGGGTGCGGGTTCAATTCCGCCAAACTCTACCCTGAAGTTTGAAGTGGAACTGAAAGAGATCAAAAAAGCGGATGCTCCGGCTGTAGACGCTGCGCCAAAAGCTGAAGAGCAGAAGAGCCAGTAAGCACTTACCGGACAACCCCATATAATTAAGCCCTGGCTTTTTGCCGGGGCTTTCTTTTTTCTGAGCACAATCTGATAAACTAGGCGAAGAAGAAGTTAAAGTTGTGCAGACATCTGCATAAATGACAAAGGGTTATGTCAGTGGTAGCTACAGGAAACTTTAATAATGAGGTCATGGTTGAGAGTGAACTGCTCGAAAGCGAGCCGTTCAATGAACACGACTATGTCATCCTCAAATCATACGAAGCCGTTGTAGATGGCCTTGCTGAGCTGATTGGCCAGCACTGTGAAATTGTGCTGCACTCGCTGGATGACCTGAATAAATCTGCCATCCGCATTGCCAACGGAGAGAATACCGGGCGTAAAATCGGCTCGCCGATCACGGATCTGGCGTTGCGTATGCTGCGGGATATAGAAGGTTCAGAACGAAACTTCTCCCGAGCCTATTTTACCCGCGCCAAGGGTGGCACCCTGATGAAGTCGATTACGGTGGCTATCCGGAACGGTGACAAGCGCATCATTGGCCTTCTTTGCATCAACATCAATCTGGATGCGCCATTCTCTCAGGTGTTGCAGGCCTTTATGCCAACAGAGGATGCCAAAACGGCGGCCTCTGCAGTCAACTTCGCCAGTGATGTTGAAGAGCTGGTGGACCAGACGGTGGAGCGGACCATTGAGGAAATCAATGCGGACAAATCCGTCTCTAACAACACCAAGAACCGCCAGATAGTCATGGAACTCTATGACAAAGGCATTTTCGATATCAAAGACGCGATTAACCGGGTGGCGGACCGCCTCAATATTTCCAAACACACGGTATATCTCTATATCCGTCAGCGAAAAACCGAGGAAGCAGAAGGGTGAGTGAGTTAACGCCGGCCATTGAAAACCCACTGAACTATGTGTTGGTCGTCAGTGGCCCGGTTTATGGCAGCCAGGCTGCACGAAGTGCGCTGTTATTTGCCCGTGCGCTTGTTGCAAGAGGGCACACTCTCAGCCGGGTGTTTTTCTATCAGGATGGTGTTTCTAACGCCAACGCGCTTACCGTACCGGCCAATGACGAATTTGACTTGGTAAAAGGCTGGCAGTCACTGTCCGAACAATCCGGGTGCGAGCTCACTACCTGTGTTGCTGCGGCCCTTCGCCGTGGAATGGTGGGTGAACAGGAAGCCAAGCTTCACGGCCTTGCGGCAAACAACCTGGCAGACGGTTACGAACAAGCCGGGTTGGGGGCGTTGGCAGAGTCACTGCTGACTGCCGACCGGGTTATCCAGTTTTAAGGGGTCGTGATGAAACGCTTAGGTTTTGTTTTTACATCTGCGCCTCATGGCTCAGCATCGGGTCGCGAAGCGTTAGACGCCGTGTTGGCCGTTTCCAACTACTCGGAAAACATCGCCCTGTTCTTCCTTGGGGACGGGGTTATGCAATTGCTGTCCGGGCAATCCCCGGAAACGGTGCTCAGCCGCGATTATATCTCCACGTTCAAAATGCTTTCGCTGTGCGATGTGGAAGACGTCTATATCAGCGAAGATGATTTGACGGCGCGCGGTGTAGCCGGTGCCGATTTGGTCATTGATGCTGAATGCCTGTCCAAGCCGGATCTGGCAGAAAAAATGGCACAATGTGACCGCCTGATGCGGTTTTAAAGGAGCTCAGCGATGTTACATGTGGTCAGCCAATCCCCCTTTGCAACAGATTCCCTCTCACTGTGCGTTGATTACACCACACCAGGTGATGCTGTTTTGCTGACAGAAGATGCGGTAATGGCTGCACTCAGCGGGACAAAATGGCAAGCAACATTGGAAAGTTGTGGTGCTGAATGCTTCGTTTTGCAGGAGGATTTGCGGGCGAGGGGAGTAGAAAGTCGAATTGAGCCTTCAATAAAGGTTATTGATTTCTCGGGCTTTGTTTTGTTGACCGAAGCCCATTCAACCCAGATGAAGTGGTAAACCGTCCATTCCTTCATATTAAGACGATATCAGCATGAAATCCCGATCATAATTATCTGGGTTGTATAAATCTTGACACCCTTAAGTGCGACATCTACAATTTCGCGTCCTCAGTTTTTCTGAGGGTAGATTTTTCACACTTGTACGTAAGTATAGATATCAGGAGCTATCCTAATGGCAACAATCAACCAGCTGGTACGTAAGCCACGCGTTAAGCAAGTTGCAAAGAGCAACGTGCCTGCGCTGGAAGCGTGTCCGCAAAAGCGTGGTGTGTGTACTCGTGTTTACACCACTACTCCTAAGAAGCCTAACTCAGCGCTGCGTAAAGTTTGCCGTGTGCGTCTGACTAACGGTTTCGAAGTGACTTCTTACATCGGTGGTGAAGGCCACAACCTGCAAGAGCACAGCGTTGTTCTGATCCGTGGTGGTCGTGTTAAAGACCTTCCAGGTGTTCGTTACCACACTGTTCGCGGTTCTCTGGACTGTGCAGGTGTTAAAGACCGTAAGCAAGGTCGTTCTAAGTACGGTGTTAAGCGTCCAAAGGCTTAATGGAAATCCGTTAAGTAAGGCCAAGCATCAAAGCTAATCGTTATTTCAAAATTGTTTTGGATAACCTGAAGAATTAAGACGGAGATATTCCATGCCACGTCGTCGCGTTATCGGCCAGCGTAAAATCCTGCCAGATCCGAAGTTCGGATCAGAGCTGCTGGCAAAGTTCATCAATATCGTAATGGTTGACGGTAAAAAGTCGACTGCAGAAAAAATCGTATACGGTGCTCTGGACATCATGGCAGAGCGTTCAGGTAAAGCACACCTGTCTGTATTCGAAGAAGCTCTTGAAAACGTACGCCCTGCGGTAGAGGTTAAATCTCGCCGTGTTGGTGGTTCTACCTACCAGGTTCCAGTTGAAGTTCGTCCAGTTCGTCGTAACGCACTGGCAATGCGCTGGATGGTAGAAGCTGCGCGCAAGCGTGGTGAAAAATCTATGGCTCAACGTCTGGCTAACGAAATGCTGGATGCAAGCGACAACAAAGGCTCAGCGGTTAAGAAGCGTGAAGACGTTCACCGTATGGCCGAAGCGAACAAGGCGTTTGCTCACTACCGTTGGTAATACCAACAAAAGGCGCGGCCCTCGGGCTGCGCCTTGCCCGCATTCTAAGGATACCCTTAGTAAGAGGATAATACTGTGGCTCGTAAAACTCCTATCGAGCGCTACCGTAATATCGGTATCTGTGCTCACGTAGACGCCGGTAAAACCACTACTACTGAGCGTATTCTGTTCTATACCGGTCTCTCCCACAAAATTGGTGAGGTTCATGATGGCGCAGCTACCATGGACTGGATGGAGCAGGAGCAGGAACGTGGTATTACTATCACCTCTGCGGCTACCACCACATTCTGGCGTGGTATGGAAGCTCAGTATCCTGAGCACCGCATTAACATCATCGACACCCCAGGACACGTTGACTTCACGATTGAAGTAGAACGTTCACTGCGCGTACTTGACGGCGCTGTGGTTGTATTCTGTGGTTCGTCTGGTGTTGAGCCTCAGTCAGAAACCGTATGGCGTCAGGCTGACAAGTACGAAGTTCCTCGCATGGTGTTCGTCAACAAGATGGACCGTGCCGGTGCAGACTTCGAGCGTGTTATTGACCAGATCAAAAACCGCCTGGGCGCTAACCCTGTGCCAATCCAGCTGAACATCGGTGCTGAAGATCAGTTCCGCGGTGTTATCGACCTTATCAAAATGAAGGCGATCAACTGGAATGAAGACGACCAGGGCATGACCTTCACTTACGAGGACATCCCGGCTGAGATGATGGATAAAGCAGAAGAGTACCGCCAGAACCTGGTGGAAGCGGCTGCTGAAGCATCTGAAGAGCTGATGGATAAGTACCTTGAAGAAGGTGAGCTGAGCGAAGAAGAAATTAAAGCTGCACTTCGTCAGCGTACACTGGCTAACGAAATTGTTCTGGCTTGCTGTGGTTCAGCATTCAAGAACAAAGGCGTTCAGGCAGTACTCGATGCAGTAATTGAATTCTTGCCAGCACCAACTGACGTGAAAGCGATCAAAGGTGTTGACGAAAGAGATAACGAAATTGAACGCCACGCTGATGATGATGAACCATTTGCAGCACTGGCATTCAAGATCGCGACCGACCCATTCGTGGGTACGCTGACATTCATGCGCGTTTACTCTGGCGTTGTAAATTCAGGTGACACTGTTTACAACTCTGTGAAGGAGAAGCGCGAGCGTTTCGGTCGTATCGTTCAGATGCACTCGAACAAACGCGAAGAAATCAAAGAAGTTCGCGCGGGTGACATCGCCGCGGCTATCGGTCTGAAAGAAGTGACTACCGGTGACACACTGTGTGATCCAAACGCCAAGGTTATCCTGGAGCGTATGGACTTCCCAGAGCCGGTTATTCAGATCGCGGTTGAGCCTCGTTCAAAGGCCGACCAGGAGAAGATGGGTATCGCGCTGGGTAAACTGGCTGCAGAAGATCCATCATTCCGCGTAGAAACCGACGACGAATCCGGCCAGACGTTGATTTCTGGTATGGGTGAGCTCCACCTGGACATCATCGTAGACCGTATGCGTCGCGAGTTCAGTGTTGAGTGTAACGTCGGTAAACCTCAGGTTGCTTACCGTGAAACTATTCGTGGTGCGACAGAGGTTGAAGGCAAGTTTGTGCGTCAGTCAGGTGGTCGTGGTCAATATGGTCACGTATGGCTGAAGCTTGCGCCATCTGAGCCGGGCGAAGGCTTTGTCTTTGTTGACGAAGTTGTTGGCGGCGCTGTACCGAAAGAGTACATCAGTTCAGTGGCCAAAGGTATCGAAGAGCAGATGAATAACGGTGTTCTGGCCGGGTATCCTGTGCTGGATGTTAAAGCAACTCTGTTCGACGGTTCATACCACGATGTTGACTCGTCAGAAATGGCGTTTAAGATCGCGGGTTCAATGGCGTTCAGAAAGGGTGCGTTACAAGCAAGCCCGGTTATTCTGGAACCATTGATGAAAGTTGAAGTCACCACTCCTGAAGATTTCATGGGTGACGTTGTAGGCGACCTGAACCGCCGCCGCGGCATGATTGAAGGTATGGATGAGGGACCAGCTGGTCTGAAAATCATCCGTTCTAAAGTGCCGCTGTCTGAAATGTTCGGTTATGCCACAGACCTGCGTTCAGCGACTCAGGCCGTGCTTCATACTCAATGGAATTCAGCGAGTATGCAGAAGTGCCAAAGAACATTGCTGACCGTATTGTCGCCGAGCGTAGCACCGGCGAGTAATGTAACCCTTGCGCCAGTTTTAAAGCTGGCGCAAAATGCGACTTCAATACGCTCTCCCATGAGAGGGTGATTGGTAACTAGGAAGGAACACGATCG
>BAXG01000018.1 GCA_001310455.1 Photobacterium sp. JCM 19050 | reverse complement strand
CTCCGTCAGATTATAAAAGGCCACTGAGTTTTCAGTGGCCTTTTTGCGTTTTCAGACCACTTAATGGATAGGGTGCAGAAGCCTAGAGCAGGGTTCAGCCGAGCGAAGCGAGACAACGTTGCCCCGACGAAGTCGGAAACAGGCAACGGCACGAAGGGCAAGGGAGCGTAGCGACCGCATCAATCCCTATCCCTCCGCCACATTAGAAAAGGCCACTGAGTTTTCAGTGGCCTTTTTGCGTTTTTCCTGCCCGCCTTATTGAGTTCTTCAAACGCATTAACAAATTTTTTACTGATCACTTTCTTGATTTGGGTAAGACTCAGTTATCATTCTAACTGATAAATATATTTATAGAAGTTAGTGTGGGTTGTGGTGAATCATCTCGATTAATTATTGTCAAACATATCCATAACATGTATTTTTGAATCACAGATTTTGCTGCAAAAACTGTGAACGCCAACACTTTATTATTTTTATAAAAAGCGATATTTTGCTATCACAATAAAGTTAGCAGATATGATCTGACTAATATAAATAAAGGGAATTTACGTGTTAGAAGTACCATCATTCCAAGGAAATTATCGTAGACTGTCTTTTGATACAGTCACGTGATAATACCTGTCCTAATTATACATTAGTTCTCATTTTCAATTAAATGAATCAATTGGATGACATCTACGTTATTCAATAGATATTTATTTTCCTGAAATTAAAAAATATAAATTCAATTTTAACTATTAAACAATAGAGGCTTTTTATGTCCGCAAAACTGTGGGGCGGTAGATTTGATCTGCCTACTAATAAACTTGTAGAAGAATTTAACGCGACTATTCTGATTGAGAAGCGCCTGTTCCCAGTTGATATAAAGGGAAGCATTGCGCACGCAACAATGCTGGCTAAGCAGAACATCATTTCTCAAGAAGAAGCGGAACAAATTATTTCTGGCTTAAATGCGGTTGCCAAGGAAGTAGAAGAAGGCAAGTTTGTCTACGATACTGCAGATGAAGATGTTCATATGTCTATCGAAAAGCGTATGACAGAAATTATCGGTCCTGTGGGTGGTAAGCTGCATACAGCCCGTAGCCGAAACGACCAGACTACGCTTGATTCCAAAATGCATATGCGTTCTGTCATCGAAGACAACCTGGCTCTGATTCGCACCATGCAAAGAGTTATTATCAAGCGTGCGAAAGAAGAAATGAACGTCATTATGCCGGGTTACACACACCTGCAAACCGGCCAGCCAATTCTTTTCTCCCACTGGATCATGGCTTACTTCTGGATGCTTCAACGTGACTATTCCCGTTTTGAAGACCTTTATAAGCGTATGGGCCAGTGTCCGCTGGGTTCTGCTGCACTGGCAGGAACAACATTCCCTATCGACCGCTTCTATACCGCAGAACTGCTAGGCTTTGATGAGCCTACGCACAACAGTATTGACTCTGTGAGCGACCGTGACCATATGGTCGAATTCAATGCGGCTGCGGCAATCTGCTTTATGCACCTGAGCCGTTTGTCTGAAGAGATTGTGCTGTTCTCCAGCCAGGACTTTAAGTTCATTGAACTGTCTGATGACTTCTGTACCGGCTCAAGCATCATGCCTCAGAAGAAGAACCCGGATATCGCAGAGAAAATTCGCGGTAAAACCGGCCGGATGTACGGCAACCTGACAGCAATCCTGACAACCATGAAGGGTCTGCCTCTGGCGTACAATACCGATATGAGTGAAGACAAAGAAGCGGTATATGACTCAATGGATACCCTGCAGTTGTCTCTTCAGGTAATGACACCAATGATCGAGAAGATGGTGATTCTGGAAGCCAACACCCGCAATGCCGCAGACCGTGGTTTCTCAACGGCGACCGATATGGCGGATTATTTGGTGCGTAAAGGTATTCCATTCCGCGAAGCTCACCATGTTGTTGGCTCGGCAGTTAATTACTGTATTAAGAATGAAAAGAAACTTGATGAACTTTCTATTGATGAATTCCGTTCATTCCATGCGTCAATTGAAGAAGACATCTATCAGGATATTACTTTAGAAGCGTGTGTGGCTGCGCGTAATTCTTACGGCGGTACTGCTCCACAAGCAGTGGAAATTCAGATAAAACGCGCTGAGGAAATTTGTTTCGGTGGTTTGGCTACTGAGGGGTTTAATACTCAGTTCGACGCTTCTGAAAATACCATTTCCGAATAATCAAATAAAAAGCCAGTCTTAATTAGACTGGCTTTATTAATATTAACTTTGAAGTTGCTGTGTGTTTATTAACATATGGCAGGAGTTTTTATGAGTATTGAATTTTGGCTGCAATTATCTGTAGTCCTTTTGTGTATCGGCGTAGGTGGCCGGTTTGGTGGTGTAGGATTAGGTGCTGCAGGTGGTCTTGGCGTATGTATTCTGGTTCTTGGGTTTGGTCTGCAGCCAGCGTCACCGCCAGTAACCGTACTGCTGATCATTATCGCCGTTATTGCTTGTACCAGTGTTTTACAAGGTGCAGGCGGACTGGATTTCCTCGTACGTGTGGCTGAAAAACTGCTGCGTAAAAAGCCCAGTGCAATCACTTTCCTTGGCCCGCTAATTTCTTCTATGTTCGTGGTATTTTGTGGGACGTCTTATGTCGCGTTCGCTGTATACCCGGTTATTGCGGAAGTGGCGGCAGAAGCAAAAATACGCCCTGAGCGCCCAATGTCGATGGCGGTAATTGCTTCCGGTATCGCTATCACTGCAAGCCCGATGAGTGCTGCGACAGCAGGTATGATTGCAACGCTGTCTATGTACGATGTATCGCTTTTCCAGATCCTTGCGGTGAGCATGCCTGCTTTCCTGATTGGTACGCTGTCAGGTTGTGCATTTGTGTATAAGCGTGGTTTAGAGCTTGAGCAAGACCCTGAGTTCCAACGCCGCGTTGCATCTGGTGAATACAAACTTCTTCATGATGAAGTCGATGAGCTTCCCAGAAAGTAGATGCTGAGCCGACCAAAGGTACCAAGCGCAGCGTTCTGATTTTTGGCCTGGGTGTTGCGACCGTTATTCTGTTCGGTACATTTAAGGGCATGCTTCCTTCATGGGATATCGACGGCAAAACAGTCGTTCTTTCTACGCCAATGCTTATCCAGATGGTGATGCTTGCTGCCGCACTATTCATCATTGTGTTTGCGAAGGTGCCCAGCGATAAGTTTGCATCAGGCTCAGTGTTCCGTTCAGGCCTGATTGGTGTGGTGGGTGTATTCGGAATTTCCTGGATGACCGGTACATTCTTCAATGCTTATCAGCCGTTCTTTGAAACGACATTTGAAGGAATGGTTGAAAGCGCCCCAATGCTGTTTGGCCTCATTTTGTTCTGCTTCTCAGCGGTTATCTTCAGTCCATCTGCAACGGTGTCGGCATTGATGCCACTGGGTGCGGCAATGGGGATTCCTCCGGGTCTGCTGGTTGCGATGTATCCGGCTACCTGCGGTGATTTCATCGTACCAGGTGCAGGTCAGATTGGCTGCGTGTCATTCGACCGTACAGGAACAACCAAACTGGGAACATACGTTGTAAACCACAGTTATATCCTTCCTGGTTTCGTTATGGTGTCTTCTGCTGTTGCAGGTGGCTACCTGGTGTCTCAATTCGTATTCTGACACTAAGTATATGATTTGGCCGAATCACCGATAAAGTGATTCGGCTTTCCTCACCCCACAACCCCAATCACTTCTTTCAATACCTTCAAATATCGCCTGCTTACCGGAACCGTGAAATTGCTGGTGGTAAAAACTTCCGCCAAGCCGTTGTCCAGCAATTTGATTTCGCGAATGTGTTGCACATTTACCAGGTATTGGCGGTGGCAGCGGATAAGCGGTGTTTTCTCTTCAAGGGTTTTAAGCGTGAGCTGGGTACTGGCAGTTTGTGTGGCCGAACACACATGGACACCGGCTAAATCGGTGTAAACGCTTTCTACCTGGCTGGCTGGAATCAGGATAATCCGGTTGTGTCCGGTACACGGGATTTGTGACAGGGTTTCAGGGGCAATGGCAGAAACGTTTTGCCGGATCATCTGGCGCTGGATGGAGCGCGTCAGTTTTTGAACTGTTTTCAGTAGGCGATTCGGCTCAACAGGCTTTAACAGGTAGTCAAATGCGTTGTCTTCGAATGCTTGGATAGCGTATTGGTCATAGGCGGTGACAAACACCACGTAGGGCATTGTATCCGGGTCCAGCATACCAAGAAGTTCAATTCCCGTTACCTGGGGCATCTGGATATCAACAAAGACAACATCTGGACGAAGTTCATTAATTTTCTTCAATCCGATGATGGCATTGGGGCTTCACCGACAACCTCAATTTCTCCGGTTTCGGCGAGCAAATCTGCAAGTTCTTCCCGAGCAAACTGCTCATCGTCGATAACAAGTGCCGTTAACATCCCGCAAGCCATCCTCATACTGTTTAAGCGGTGGGGATAATAAACGTCATCTTAGTAAATTGGTCCTGTTCGCTGGTGATTTTTAGCGATGAATCACGTCCAAAGTGGTTTTCCAACCGTTTAGTAACGATTTCCATCCCTAATCCTTTGTGATTATGCTCCGGCGTCTGGTAACTGCCGGCGTTATCCTCAACGGTGATTGTGCAGCCGTCTGGTGATTGATCGCTGTAAATCCGGATAGTGCCACCTTCAAGTAAATTGGAAATACCGTGCTTGATTGCGTTCTCTACAAGCGGCTGAAGGGTGAAACTCGGAAGCTGAATATCGAGCAGGGACTCGTCAATATCTATGTCGACATTGAGGCGGTCAGTAAAGCGTGCTTTTTCAATACTCAGGTAGGCGTTGACGTGCGCCAGTTCCTCGCGCAGGGTGACAGTTTCGATGTTCTGTTTGAGATTGCTTCGGAAAAACTGGGACAGGTTTTGGATGAGTTCCCTGGCTTTATCCGGGTTACGCCTTATTACAGCGCTGATGGTATTGAGGGCGTTAAACAGGAAATGAGGGTTTACCTGGGCTTGCAGGAGTTTGATTTCCGATTGGGTCAGCAGGGATTTTTGTTGCAGGTAGCCACTAAACAGGATTTGGCTGGAAAGTAACTGGGCGATGCCTTCTGCCATCGACATGTTGATAGTGGAAAACAGTTTATGCTTGCGTTCATAAAGCTTGATAGTGCCAACCACCTCATCGCCAGAACGGAGCGGGATAATCAGCGCAGAGCCTAGCTTACAGGTTGGGGAGAGGGAGCACTGGTAGGGGTGCTCAACGCCATCAAGGTAGATAATGTGATCCTGGCTCATTGAGTCCAACGTGCTTTGGGATGAAATCCGGGTTTCGGGAATATGGTGGTCGTCGCCGATTCCAACGAAAGCCAGTATCTTTTCATTATCAGTAATCGCCACTGCGCCAACCTGAGTTTCTTCGTAAACAATCCGCGCTATTTTGGCGGCGTTTTCGCTGTTGAACCCGGTATGGAGTATCCCGACACAACGATCGGCGATGGTCAGTGCACGCCGGGAATAGGTTGCGGAGTAGCGCTCAAAGATAGTTTTCCTGTCCTGAAGGATACTCATAAAGAGCATGGCACCTACGGAGTTGGAAATGATCATCGGCGCTGCGATAACAGACACCAAATCGTAAGCCTGATGGAAGGGTTTGGCGACAAGCAGCAGAAGCAACATCTGCACGATTTCAGCAATGAAGGTGACGGCAAACACAACCGCTGGGTTAAAGAGCAGATTGGCCCGGTTGCGGTTCACTAAATAGATATGGAGTAACCCACCGATCAAGCCTTCCGCAGTGGTGGATATGGCACAGGCAAGGTCGGTGAAACCGCCCAGTGTATAACGGTGAATCCCTCCGGTTAACCCGACGGCAAACCCCACTACCGGCCCACCAAACAGGCCACCCATTACTGCGCCAATAGCCCGGGTGTTGGCAATGGCATCATCTATATGAAGACCAAAATAGGTACCTAAAATACAGAAGCCGGAAAACAGGACATAACAAATAATGCGGTGGCTTAACCGGTGTGAAATGTTCAGCAGCGGGAGAATAATGGGGGTTTTGCTCAGCATGTAAGCCAGTACCAGATACACGCACATTTGCTGAAGCAATGAGATAACCAGTTCCATAGCAAACTCAAAAGTCGGTTTTGGGCATTTTAAAACAAAAAGAGCCTGCCGAAGCAGGCTCACGGGTAACTCTTCAGTTAATTAAGCGGTTTCAGTTACGCGCTCTGGTTGTTCTTCATCAGCAAGGTCAATATCACCTTTGCCTTTAGAGATTTTAATCACATAGGCAGCCACAGCGAGGGCAAAGAACACGCCTGCACCGGTAGAGATGTTCATTGGCAGACCGAAGCCGAGTGTGCTGTTGTTCAGAATGAAGGTTACGCACACAGAGGTCATGAACATTGCCGGTACTGTCGTGATCCAGTGCAGTTTGTTATGACGCAGCAGGTAAGCAGAAGCTGTCCAAAGCATCATCACCGCAGTTGCCTGGTTGGCAAAGCCGAAGTAACGCCAGATGATACCGAAGTCTACCTGGGTCAGAATGGCACCGATAACAAACAATGGCGCAGCGATTACCAGGCGGTTGCGCAGGGTTTTCTGTTCCATGTTGAAGTATTCAGCCAGGATCAGGCGGCTTGAGCGGAAGGCGGTATCACCGGAAGTGATAGGCAGAATAACTACGCCCAGAAATGCAATGACACCACCGAAGACACCCAGCAGACCGAAGGATGCGCCGTAAACGACGTTACCCGGGCCGCCGTTAGAAACTGCGTCAGAAAGGGCTTCCAGTGAACCAAAGAAAGACAGGGCAACTGTACACCAAATCAGGCAATAATGCCTTCACCAATCATTGCGCCGTAGAACACGAAGCGGCCATTTTTCTCGTTTTCCATACAACGAGCCATCAGAGGTGACTGGGTTGCGTGGAAACCTGAGATTGCTCCGCATGCAATAGTGATAAACAGGGCAGGCCACAAAGGCATGTCGTTAGGGTTCAGGTTGGTGAACATGTCACTTACGGTGAAACCACCCATCACAGTGTGTTCGTCAGACAGGCCAATAGCTGTCATCAGCCGATAGACATGAAAATCAACAGGGCACCGAAGAACGGGTAGAAGCGGCCGATAATCTTGTCGACAGGGACAATGGTCGCCAGGATGTAGTAGGCAAAAATCACCACGACCATAGTTGTCATGCTGAGATCAAAACTGGTCTGCTCGTTGACCAGATTGGTGATCATGCCTGCCGGTGCAGAAACAAAGACCACGCCAACCAGCAACAGCAGAATAATGGCAAAGATATTCATAAAGTGTTTTGCGCCATTACCCAGGTAGCGACCGGTGATGGTTGGAACTGATGCACCGCCGTTGCGGATTGAAAGCATGCCTGAGAAGTAATCGTGCACGGCACCTGCAAAGATACAACCCACCACAATCCACAACATGGCAGCCGGGCCGTAGAGCGCACCCATAATAGGGCCGAAGATAGGACCAACACCGGCAATATTCAGAAGCTGAACCAGATATACCTTGGGTGTAGACATGGTACATAGTCAACACCGTCGTTTTTGGTATGGGCAGGTGTTACGCGCTTTTCATTGACGCCAAAGATATTTTCTACAAAAGCACCGTAAATAAAATAGCCACCAATCAGCGCGGCTACGCAGGTGAGAAACCACATCATAGCTAGAGTCCTTATCGAGTTTATGCACGATGGCGAATGTAAACGCTATTCGGCAATGGTGCACCAGCCAGTGGTTAAGAGGCGGAATAGCATGCTGAGTGGCACTATGGGCGGGTAAGCGGCATTGCAAACTTGTGAATGGTTTATGGCGGGATTAAGTGGCAGCTGGTTCAATTGAACGGCAGCGAGAGTAACAGGAAGGAAAAAAGAACCCGCCACACGAGGGCAGCGGGTCGTTAGCGCCAATTACTTTTCAGCAATTTCGCCTTTCGGTTCGAACTTGGAAACGTCGATAGGTGAGTTTTTCTCAATGAATTCTTTGAGTACTTCTGCATCCACGTATCCGGTGTTTACGAATGCCGGGTGGTCAGAAATCTTCGGATAGCCGTCACCGCCAGCTGCGTTGAACGAAGGCACAGTGAAGCGATAGGTGGCTTTCGGATCCAGCGGTTTGCCGCCGATCTTGATGTTTGTCACCTTGTTACCGTCTACGGTCATGCTGATACCGGCAAATTGAGCGTAAGCGCCGGAGTCTTTGGTCATGGTGCCGACGACGTTCAGGTAATCCTGTACTTCCTTACCGGTCATATCCACGTAAGTATGATGTTACCGAATGCTGAACAGTCAGTACATCTTTGTACGACACATCACCGGCTGGAATGGAAGCACGGACACCGCCGGAGTTCATCACCGCAAAGTCTGCCTTTGCGCGTTCCCTGTGTGCTTCGGCAATCATGTGGCCAAGGTTGGTCTGGTTGTTACGCACAATGCTGCGCTCACCAACCAGTTCGCCATTGGTGTGGCCGATGACGATATCCAGCGCTGCCTGTCCTTTCTCTTTGAATGGTTTCAGTGCTTTGAGGACATCTGGATCCTGAACAATTTCATCCTGGATGAAGACGCGAACCTTCTTACCATCAACCTCTACTTTTTTCTTCAGGTTAACCGGAATCAGTTCATAAGATTTAAGGGTAAATTCACCGTTCTTGAACGTGTAATCAGCACGGCCGACATATTTGCCCCATTCGTGCGCCTGAACGATGGTAGTACCATTTTGTACATCCGGTTTACAGGTGTCGCCCGGCTTGAAATCGGCGTATTGGTTCACACCTTCCATACAGACCGGCTCCTGAGAGTGACCGCCCACGATCATATCCAGGTCGCCCTTGTTCAGGTAACGGGCCAGCAGCACATCACCCGGTGCGTTTGAGCCGTGCTTGCCATCGGCATAGTGGCCCATATGGGTAGCGGCAATGATGATGTCTGGATTGTGGTCACGCTTGAGCTCTTCAATCACTTTCTTTGCTTCCACTTTCGGGTCAGTGAAAGTGACAGCTGAAATATACTCAGGGTTACCAATCTTGGCAGTATCCTCGGTTGTCAGGCCGATAACCGCAATTTTAACGCCTTGCTTATCGAAAATTTTGTAAGGTTCGAACATGCGCTTGCCATCTTTATAGATGTTAGCGGCAAGGAAGGGGAACTTCGCCCAGCCAGCCTGCTTCGCCAGCACGTCAAGCGGGTTATCAAATTCGTGGTTACCAACAGCCATGGCATCGTAACCAATCATGTTCATGCCAAGGAAATCCGGTTCAGCATCCTGGAGGTCAGACTCTGGAACACCGGTGTTGATGTCGCCACCGGAGAGCAGCAGCACGGAACCGCCTGCTTTCTCTACGTCTTCACGGATCTGCTTAATCAGTGTGGCACGAGCCGGCATGCCGATTTCACCGTTACCGTTTTGCCAGAAGTTACCGTGGTTATCGTTGGTGTGGAGAATGGTGATGTTGTAAGTCTTGTCTTGTTGCCAGTCCTGGGCAATAGCAGCCTGACTGAAACAGCCGGCAGAGACAGACAAGGCCAGCAGCGAAAGTGCGAGATTTGTTTTTTCATGATTGCCTCGAAGCAGGGGAGAAGAGCCCCCCGAAAAGGACGTTGAGGGCTCTTAAATCAATATCAGGGGAGGTTAGAACCAGTAGTAGCTTTCAGGTAGCCCAGAGCACCGGTATCCCACGCATTTTTGCCGTCCACCTTCGTTTTCAGAACATCACCTACAGCCACTTCTGCTGCCAGCTTAATGTTCTTGGCGTACATGTATTCAGTACCGAAGACACCGTAGTAAGCGTGTTATGGTAAGTATCAATATCCGAGTAATTGAACGTTGCCAGGACATTCATTTTGTCTGTAATGGCGTACTTGCCACCGATATTTGCACCTACTTCATGTGCTTCAGTAGTTGCGTCTTGGTTGAAATTTTTGGTCTCATCAAAGACCAGGCCACCCAGTGTGAATTTACCCATTTTCAACTGGCTGTGCAGTGAGTAGATTTCAGTTTCGTCACCGTGCTCTGCGCCGGCAATCACTGTAAAGCTGTCGCCGTAATAGCCGATATAGCCGTTGGTTACTTGACCATAGAGAGAGTCTGTTTCGTAGCTGTAAATGTTTGGAATACCATGTTGATCAACGGTTCCGTCCCAACCTTCCATTGAGTGGGAAACAGACAATTTGATTTTGCCAAAATCACCGGTGTAGCGAATGGTGTTGTCCTGGTCACCGGCTTCTGAAATGCCTACGCCCAGTTCATTGGTCATGTCACCGAACCCATCCACTTTGTCATAAGCGGTATCAGTACGGCCGAATTCGATGGACTGGCCTTTGGCAAAATTATAGCCAACCACCAATTTGTCGACGACAATGCGAATATTATTGTCTTTCGTCCAATCCTGGCGCTCAGCGTCTATTTCAAATTTTGCAAAAAAGTTACCGGTTTGACCTTTCAGACCAATAGTAGCGAAAGAGTCATCAACATAGGTCGTATCTGGCTTAAAAGGTGTTTTGTCAGTATCGGAAACGAAAGTGCCACCAACTTCTGCACCACCGTAAACTTTAATATTGTCGCCGTTGTCATTTTTATAAATTGTGGCGGCGTGAGTAGTACCAGCTAAAAGAGATGCCAAAACTGCTGCTAATATTTTTTTATTCATTTTTCTGTCCTTAAAAAATGCCATTAATCGGCGAGAAGGACAGTAGCGCTAAATATTTGTTCAAACAAGATAGAGTTAATACTTTAATTCGGTATTTTTATGAGATCGTGATTTGATTAACATGCAAACGTTTTCGTATTGCTTTATGCGAGTGTGATATGCGTCGCGTAAAATCAATTAATTAACAAAAGGTTGACGTGGATTCTTTCTTTGTGGCTTATTCGTGACGTGTTTCTGCTTGATTAGTAATGTGACTTTCCTCACTGAAAATGTCAGGACTATTTGGATGTGAATATTATTTTTATGTCATTTTAAAGCAAAGAAATCGGCTTTCTTTAGATTGTTTATCAATGGCTGAGATTAAATGAAATAGTAGAAATTGGAATATCGAATTATTTCCTTCAACTTTGATTGTTTGTCTGGATAAAATTAAATAATTTTTAAAAATGTTTATATTTTTTAAAAATACAACATCTCGACGTTAAGAGGGTGAATATTTGATGCAATTAATGTGACCGTATTGTTTGGTTGGGGTGGGCGTTAAACCCTCAGTCTTTTAGTTTGATTGTGCATTGTGAAAAAGGTGTGTTGCAGTCATAAAGGGATATATTGATGATTTTGGGGAGCTGAGAGTTAATGAAACAGCACTGATAATTATCGTCTATTTGAATATCCTGGTCGTCAGATATAAGCGAAGAGTTTTGAGTTATTTATACAAAAGAAGAGCGCCAATTGGCGCTCTACGTCTGTCAGGCTGTTTCCCCTACCCAATGGTAGTGGTTATTGGCCTTTTTCCCGAGGTAACCCCGTTCCATAAAATCACTGAACAGTGAGTCCACTTCCTCAGCCGGTACGCTGAAATGCTTGGCGACAGCACGCTTGGTACAGGGAATACTTTCTGAGCTCAGCGCTTCCATCACTTTTTCTGCCAGCGTCTTCGGTGCATCTGCAGGCGCTTCCTCAGCCACGTGATCAGTTGTTATTTCACCGGACTTGTCTTCTCTTTGGTCAGTCAGAAGACCTGCGGGAACCGGTTCGGCATAGGCATCGATAGTAAAAGCACCAAACCTTCGGTAGTAGTGACGGAACCGGTTTTCCTCTCCAATAACACCGACAAAAAATGCCGCAAAGAAATCCAGCAGTACTGAAAGGAAGACGACCAGTCCAAGCTGTGCATCCGGTGCAGAAACATGGAAGGCCTTGGAGAGGCTGTCGATTAAGCCCAATACGGAACCCTGTGCAACCGGTGGGAGGCTGTCTCGTTCCATCGCGAGTCGTTGCTGCTCCTGGCGCAGCTTCTTATTTTGCTCCTGAATCCGCTGGACACCGGTCGCGATGCGCTCCATCTGAATATATTTCTCAGCAGCTTGGTTATTCAGGGCAATTTGATCGTCAATTGCAGCGATTTGCCGGTTGTAGGCATCCACTTTTGCCTGTTCTACGGCAACATGACTCTTGGCCGTATTGGTTGCGGAGTTGATGCCACCAATACTCCCGCCTATCGAAATGGCGGCCAGCACCAGATAGAAACACAAGGCAGAGGCTGCGCCACTGAAGTTTCTGTGAGCCTTACGCTCACCATATTCATACCACGCGTAAAATTTTCCTGCCTCGAAAATGATTGCGAGTGCGCCGAACAGCCATTTCATCAGCGGGTTGTCGTCGATGGACAGGAACAAAAGCAAAGAAAAAATGGTCGAGGCCAAAATGGCGGCACCCGTAAAGGAGTACACGCTGAGCATTGAAAACAGCCCTTTTGGATAGCGGTACTCAAGTTGTTTTTTGTAATGCATAACTGGGTTAATTCGTCATTCCACGGGGGAGGTGAAGCTGAAAGGCCGGAATGATAGCGCATTTGGGCAAAGGTTTTCGTCAGAAATACGTAAACGGATGAAAGGGTGGGTAATCTGTCGCCTGTTAGGTGAATAAATCAACAATTGCCGTGATGAAGTCAAAATAATTGAAATTCAATCATCACAAACCCTTATGAGCTTTTTCTCATAGTCTACATTTTTAAGTTGTGGGGGTACTGCTTTTAATTTTCATGAAGGGATGGCAAAGATGCTAAGAACAATAAAAGGAAGGCTGATTTCTGGTGTGATGGTGTTGCTTATCTTACTCACCGTAACTGCCAGCGTTGGCCTTTTCTACATAATGAAACTGGAAAAAGAACTCAACGTTCTGACCGATGATGTGACGCCAACAATTGAAGCGACAGATGACATGATCGCGTCTTTATGGGAACAGGGTAAAGTTGCCAACGAAATCATGGCGTCAGAGAGCCTCGAAGAGATAAAGACACTTTACCCGAGGTTTGCAGAGCTCGATAAGGTTTACAACGACTCATACAGTGAGCTAGAGGCATTGTTATCCGGTGACGAGATTACCTATGCTTCAGAAGCAATGAAAGCAAACGACCGCCTCACTGTGGCCATCGACAAGATGTACAAAGCCCACACCGACGAACTTCTTGAAGAGGAAAAAGCAAAATCGTTGCTCGACGAGTTTGATGGAATTGGCGGTGAGTTGATCATCGCTCTTGATGAATTTGCCACAGAAAATGAAGCAGAAATGGCAAAGGCAGAAGACCGGGGGGATGAACTGGCAAACACCATAGGTGCAACTGCCCAGGAAGTGAATGATGTTCTCGGCGAACTGTTTGAGCGCGATTATCCGGTCGTTGAGGCTGCGTTGAAGATTCAACGTTACGTCATTGAGATGCAGGATACTGCGGGTGAATACCTTGCAGAGGAAGATGCGTCCAAACTGGGGGCTGTGCGGGAAAATTTTGATGCGCTGTCTGTCCAGGTGCTCTCCCTGATGACCATATTGGATGACCTTGCTGAGACACAGGAAGACAAGGATGATGCTGTTGCGCTCCGGGCTAATTTTCAAAGGTGGAACCGGTTGGCGAATGACGATGAGCGACTTTTCGACAGCTACCGCGATCAACTCCAGGCGGAAGCCGCTGCAGATAATTTCACCGAAGAGTTGGAATCCTATATCGTGACCGCCGATGCGGAGCTTGAAAAATTAGCTGCATCTGCTGACTCCATTGCGGATTCTGCGGATGAGCATGCGGCTTCTAAAGTTGCGGCAGCCATTTCCACCGTTGGTGTGGTTTGGTTTGCGGCAATGGCAATTGGTGTCTTTGTTACTGTGGCGCTCCTTAAAGCAATCATCAAACCTATAAATGAACTTCTGCACAGCCTGAATGATATCGCTCAGGGTGAAGGTGACCTGACTCAGCGCGTGAATGACGCTGGTAAAGATGAAATTGCCGGCTTGGGCAAAGCTTTCAATGGTTTTGTTGCGAAGATCCAGGACCTTGTTTCCCAGATTGCTTTGGAATCAAACAGCCTGAACAAATCCATTGGTGCAATCTCCGAGATGTCAGGCAAAGTCAGCGAGCGGGTGGAAGAACAAAGCCAGGACGTTGAAGCGGTTGTTAATGCAATAAATCAGGTAAACAACGCAGCCGACAGTATCACCTCGAACGCGCAAAGCTGTTCAGATGCATCCAAAAGCGCCAGTACAGATGGCGAATCTGCGCGACAGGTGGTCGGGCAGGCGGTTGGCTCCGTTCAGGGGCTCGCCGGAGACATCGATAAGAGTGCGAGTGTTATTGACCAGCTTAATACCGAGGTAGACCGGATTGTGTCGGTTCTGGATGTGATCCGGGATATCGCTGAACAAACGAACCTGCTGGCGCTCAACGCAGCGATTGAGGCGGCGCGAGCCGGTGAGCAGGGGCGCGGGTTTGCAGTGGTAGCAGATGAAGTCCGGACACTGGCCTCCCGGACGCAAAACAGCACCAACGAAATCCAGGGTATGATTGAAAGCTTGCAGCGCGGAGCGAACGATGCGGTTCAGTCTATGAACCGGTCGAAGGAAGGAGGCGAAACCACTGTGAAGCTGGCGGGTGATGCCGGTGACGCGCTTGAGCGTATTTCTGCAGCCATCAATAACCTCAACCAGATGAACGAGGAAATTGCGACAGCGGCGGCAGAGCAGCGATCCGTGGTGGAATCTGCCAACCAGCGAGCTCAGCACGTCCAGGAAGTGGTAGAGGAAAGCCGAACTGCGGCTGCTGAAAACCTCACCTACACCAATTCAATGCGGGATTCTCTGGGCCGACTCAGCTCTTTGGTGGGGCACTTCAAAGTTTAAAAAAGGTTTAAGGTTGCGCAATTGATGTTAATTTGCGCAACCAGACCTCCCTTGATGAAATATCCCTTTACAGCCAACCCTCGTGCGTATAGTATTCGCCGCGTTCGGAGGGATGGCTGAGCGGTTGAAAGCACCGGTCTTGAAAACCGGCATACGTTAATAGCGTATCTAGGGTTCAAATCCCTATCCCTCCGCCACATTAGAAAAGGCCACTGAGATTTCAGTGGCCTTTTTGCGTTTTGGGTTATTTAGGAAAACGTCAGAACCAAGAATTGTTCACCAGAATAGTAAAGTCCGCTTGCTCTTAAAAAAAGTAGGCGGACTTTCTGCGTTTTGAGACTGAAAAAACGCCGGAAATTAGGTGTTTCACTCCGTCAATGAGTAAACTTATAAAATACAGTAGGTTGGAGTATTCTGCGAAAGGCGAGCTAGATTGCTTGAAGCTTCAGTAAAACAATAATTTGGTTGCACTAAATGCGACAAAGTACACAAAATCGCCAAGTGGGGTAACGAGCTTACGTAAATGTAACTTGATCTTTTGCTAGTCAACTAGATAATTAACGTAAATTTACGTTTTATTGGAATTCAGTGTGAGCTCATTTTCTAGCGATGCGGCGCAAAAAAAATCCACAATACATGAAGCGGCTAAAATTGCTGGAGTTTCAATTGCTTCAGTGAGTCGGGCTTTAAACAACAAGCCTGGTATAAGCGATAAAACGCGCAAGAAAATCCTAGAAATTTGTAAGGAGCTTGGGTACGTACCAACTCATCTGCTCGTGAGTTGACGGGAAGCTGTAAAAACACCATTGCGATTTCCCTTGGGCCACATGACTTTTATGCCTCTCGCTATTTAGGGATGCTCTGGCCATCGTTATCAACATCAATCCGAAATACGGGACGTAACCTTCTGCCCGTCAGCTTTGGAAATGTTGAATTTGAACAAGTCGGTGGTGCGATATTGATGGGTATTACTCGCGATGACCCGCGCATAGACATTTGCAAAGAGAAAGCTCTGCCGTACGTTTGTATCGGTATGTGTGAGGGTTCTTTTTGGGTTGCTCCCGATGATTTCAATGGAGGACGCGAAGCAACGCAGCATTTGGTTGAGCTCGGATTAAAGGACATATGCTTTGTGACACCGACCACCTACGGTGATGGCTATCAGTTCCGCCATCAAGGGTATATGTCTGTAATGGCTGCGAATGCATTGCCGGTCAGAGAGTTGCGTACTGGCGCTGAACCTTTGGGGGAGATAGCCGCGTACCGATATTTTATCAATCTTGAAAAAAAACAGCTTGAAGATTACCAGGGTTTTGTTTGTGAGTGTGATGAAACCGCACTCGGGGTGATTGCAGCACTGCAAGATCGTGGATACAACTTACCTGAAGATTTTCGCGTTGTTGGTTATGATGGTTTACCTGGCATTTCTCAACGCATCACTACCATTGTGCAAGATCCGGACTTAATAGCATCCAGGGTCGCGTCTATGCTGGAACGAGCAATTTTACGAGAAGAGCCTGTAGGAGTCGTTGTTCCTGTATCGCTTAGAGTCGGACAAACAACGTAGCATCCTCTTCAGATTAGATTTAGACATCATCAAAGACCCGAGATTTGCGCCAGCAAACCAATTTCAAGAGAACAACGAGCTTCTGCCTGATTGGATTTAATCGGTCAGGAGCTTTTTTCTTTCACCGCTGAACTCCTTTTATTCCAAATTATATTACCAGGCGTGGAAATGGCTTCAGAAAACGATCCTTTCTTTTATCAATCGGATTTATGTCCTATTCATTCTAACCGGTTCAAATCACTCATTTATCGTTAGTCGTTTTGATGTTAGCCCCTCAAGCACTTGCAGCTCCCGTCTTTAACTGAATGATTCACCCTCGTTATATCTGACCAATGAATTTACTAACAACCGGCAATTCCTCCTCCATCTGTATGTCTTATAGGGAAAACTAGGAAAGTAAATTTTACGTTTAACGAGGAATTGTTTGAATTTACGCCTCATTTCTTGACTTCTCGTGGCGTTTTAAAGTGGGTTGCAGCCTTTATGTCGGGATATATGCGGTGGAGATCACTTTTTTGTTGGCATCTTTTTTATTATTTAAGTTATGTGATCTTAGTAACGTAAACGTTTACGTGAAATAAGCATAATGCACCGGTATCATATGAATATGAGCCCGGAGGACGTAATGAAAAAATCACTACTTTTGTCACTTTTTGCCGCTGGTATCACCACAAATGCGATGGCAAATACTGAAGTGACAATTGCTGGCTGGGGTGGGAACGACGTTGTCGTCTTGAATAAGCTGGTGAATGAAGTATTAGCAGATGATTTTGAAAAGGCAGGATTGACTGTTAAATATCAGGCGGTTGAAGGCGATTTCTCTCAGTTCATTACGAATTCGTTGTCGGCAGGCACCGCACCGGATGCCTTCTACATTGATGTTGTTTTCGCAAATACACTTGTCAATTCTGGAAAAATTTCCGCGAATAATGCTGCCTTGAATAGTGTTGCAAAAAGTCTAATTCCAAGTTTGAACGCAGCGTTTACGTTCGAAGGAAAACAATATGGTGTAGCGAAAGATTTCAACACAATCGCACTGCAATACAACAAAGATATCTTCGATGATGCAGAGGTGGCTTACCCGACAAACAAAGATACTTGGGAAGATCTACGTAAAAAACTGTTAGCTGTTAAAGATGTACTGGGCGACGAGGTTTCTGGTATTTGTGTAATGCCAGACTATGCACGTTTTGCACCTTTTGCTCTGGCTACTGGTTGGAAGCCATTCAACGAACAGGGCAAAACCCTATTGGATGCCAACTTTGAACGTGCATTCAATTTCTACACTAGCCTGGTGACAAAAGACAAAGTCGGCATTCTGGCAACAGATTTAGGCCAGGGCTGGGGTGGTGGTTGTTTCGGTACTGAAGAAACTGCGATTACTTTGGAAGGTAATTGGATTAGTGGTTACCTGCGCGACAAAGCACCAAATCTGCCCTACGGCACAACCCTGATGCCAATCGATCCAGTTAGCGGTGAGCGTGGAAACCTTCTGTTTACTGTCGCATGGGGCATTAATGCTGACGGTAAGAACATCACTTCAACACAAAGGGCAGTGGAAATTTTAACCAGCAAAAAGGCTCAGGAATGGGTGCTGGAGTCAGGTTTGGCGCTTCCTAGCCGCGAAGCCTTAGGGCAATCTGCCTTTTTTACAAAACAAAACCCTGAAAGTGAACTGGCTAAACAAGTCTTTGATGGCGCACTTGTTGGTAATGTAGAGCCTTTGCATTTGGGGATTATGGCACGGCATGGATGACACCAATAAACGAAGCGTTGAACTCAGTGTTGCTTGGTCAGATGACGCAGCAAGAAGCGATCAAGATAGCGCAAGCTAAATATGATGCGCTGATGGCGAAGTGACGAGGCGAGTGATGAACTCTTTACGTTTACGCCAACAAGTTTACGGATGGCTCCTCGCCGGGCCATTCGTGATGACCCTGGTGGTGTTCTTTCTCTATGCATTGGTCAGAACGGTTTACTTCAGCTTTACTGATTACGACTTGTTCAGCGAAGCAATCTGGGTTGGTCTGGCAAACTTTAAAGCTTTGCTAACTGATGATTTGTTTTTGCTCTCATTGGCTAACACCATTTGGTTCTCGCTGATCGTTACGTCTGTGCAAACTGTGTTAGCGCTTGGCTTGGCTATTTTGGTTAACTCGAAAATTCGCGCAAAAAGTTTCTTCAGAACGGCATTTTATCTACCAAGTATTTTGTCCAGCGCCGCCGTTACTCTGATCTTTATCTGGTTCTACCAAAAGAACGGTTATTTGAACGGCTTTGTAACAGATGTTGTGAATCATTATCCGCATCTTGGCTGTTTCGTACTTATCGCTGTGGCAACACAGATCTTGTTGGTAGTTAAAGACCGGGTGAAAGGCTTACCTGTCGGTTGGTTTGATCCTGCATGGGGAATTCTTTCGTTCATCATTGCCGGTGTGGCGACTTTTGTTGCAAGTGCAATGGGCTGGATTGAAGTAGCAGACCAAATCGTGGAAGTGAATTGGCTAAACACCCGTGACCATGTTGGTCCTATGCCATTGACACTCTGGGCGATTGTTATTCAGAACATCTACACCACGATTCCAACCTTCATGCTGCTATTCCTGGCGGGCTTGCAAGGCATTCCGGCTGAGCTTTACGAAGCGGCGCACATTGATGGTGCGACCAAGTGGCAACAACACTGGAACATTACGATTCCTCAATTGGCGCCTGTGACGTTTGTTGTCGTGACCTTCTCTATTATCGGTACGCTGCAAATGTTTGATCAAGTGGCATTGCTTGGTTCGGCTGCACCGCTGGAATCTCGTATTACGCTCGCTTATTACGTTTACCACAACGCCTTTCCTCCTGGTGGAACGCCACAAATAGGTATGGCAAGTGCGGCGGCGTTGGTGTTGGCATTCATTACGTTAGCAGTGGTTTATCTGCAGAAAATCTTTGGGGTGAAGGAGAAAGCAGATGGCTAATCAGATGTCAGCAACAGACCAATATGATGCGAAACCACTTGTATCCATCGAAGAAATTTCGAAGTTTCAAGCACGCCGTCGATGGGCAAAAGTCGCTTGGGTGTACAGTGCTTTGTTGCTCGTTACCACTGTGATGCTCGGTACATTCGTGGTGGCTTTTTTAGCAAGTTTGAAAGATAACCCGCTCGAACAGCCGTTTACGTTTAGTTTTGCTCAGGTACAACCAAGTAACTGGCACGCGGCATATCAACTGGGTAAGGAAGGTAATGATGCCCCATTCTTTGGTGGTTTCGGACCGGGGGCTGAAGTCAATTTCTCAGTTACCTATGCGGCAGAAGAAGGTAAAACCCTTGCAACACCGGTAATTGAAGTGCCGCGTCGACGTCCTGGAACGGGCATGGCCGCCGCAATCGTGAAGGATTTTGCGTCTGATTACGCTGTGGTGAGTGAACCGATTCTGGTGAATACAAAGGACAACGTCACTTTTGTTGAGAAACGAGGGCGTCGTGAAATTTCCAAAAAAGGGCACAGCCAAACATGGAATTTTACCATCAGATATCACGGGGATGGCCCGGAGGTCGCTACATTACCTCTAACCGTGGAAGTACCGCGCGGACAAGTGCTGATTGATAGCACCTTGTCACCAAGCAAGATGGAAAGACGTGGTCGTGTCGCAGCATGGGACAACGCAGCGCCAGGAATGATTGGTTACGTGTTTAAGTCTTACGTGCGTGTGTACACCGAGTCTGTAAGCCTGGAAACAGGGAACAGCCTCTTTATGAGCTGGACCATCAACTCATTCTTCATCGCGATTGGCAAGGTGCTACTGACACTGTTCTTCGCTTGCACCGCGGGTTATGCCCTTGCAAGACTGAAGTTTACTGGGGCGCGTGCTGTATTTGCTTTCATGTTGTTCAGCATGATGATTCCAGGACAAGTCACGTTCATATCTAACTACCTAATTTACAAAGATATTGGGTTGTTAAATACACCGTGGGCAGTGATTACTGCCGTGGTGGCTTCGGGTCAGGTTCTGATCATGAAACAGTTCTTCGAGAACATTCCGAAAGAACTTGAAGAAGCGGCCATCATAGATGGAGCCAGCCCAGTTGTGATTCTATGGAAAGTGTTTATGCCACTGGCAAAGCCAGCCATCTTGTCAGTCACCATCCTAGGTTTTCAGGGGGCGTGGAATGACTTCTTCTGGCCACTGGTGGTTATTAACAGTCCGGCTGATGCGTTCACGCTTCCAGTTGGTTTATTGAGCTTACGTAACGCCTATGGTGTGGCAGGTGACTGGAACCTGATCTTGGCAGGGGCTTTCTTGTCAACAATCCCAGTACTCATTGTATTTATGGTTTTCCAACGTTACTTCGTGGGTAACGACATTTCTTCCGCTGTTAAAGGTTAAATTTCGGGGACATTGAAGATGTTTATGAACTACAACGCTGGTCAGGGCGAACTAAAAAACTGGATCGTTGAAGAGACGGCGTTTGATTCTGCTTTCCAAGGCAAATGTGAAGTAGTAATGAGCCAGGGCAATGGCTACATGGGGGCGCGTAGTGCAACGGAAGAAAAGTATGTCGGCCAGGTTCGGAACCTTTTTGTTGCAGGGACATACAACAAGTTTGATACAGATGAAGTAACCGAGCTTCCCAATGCTGCGGATATGAGCGCGGTTGAAATTTTCATCGACGGTCGCCGCTTCCATCTGGAAACAGGAAAAGTGAGCAACTACTCTCGCCGTCTGAATGTGAAAAACGGTGAGCTTATTCGCGAATTCACATGGACAAATAACGAAGGTAAGCGCTTTGAGATGCGTTTCCGTCGCTTCTTCTCTCAAGCAAATCTTCATTTAATGGCATTCGATGTTCAAGTTAAGGCTGTGAATAGCGATGCGAAAATTGAAATCCGCTCGGGTGTGGATGCACAACTATCTAATTCTGGAGCACAGCACTTCCATGAAGGCGAAAAGCGTATCTACGACAAGCGTTTTATCGAGTTGCTCCAGCACACAACAGAGAGCAACGTAGATTTCGTTTTCCTCACATCTCACCGTTATTTCATTGATGGCCAGGAAACACAAATCGACCCGGGTTTGCAGATGGATCGCCGTAAAGTGTGGCTGAACATCAACTATGACTTGAATGCTGGCGAAACATTTGGCATCGAGAAAATTGGTGTAGTTCATACATCACGTGACAAACAGTTCGATAGGGAAGGCTACGAATTACAGGCTTTGCGCGACCACGCTCTAGGAAACCTGAAAACCAACGCAGATTGCAGTTTCGATGAGCTCTTGGCGGCAAGTGCTGCGGAGTGGAATAAGCGTTGGGCCAACATGAATATCACTATTGGTGGTAATGATTTTGACCAGTTGGCGACGCGTTTTGCGCAGTACCAATTGAATATTTTTACTCCAATGCACGACTCTCGTTTCGGCATCGGTGCAAAAGGTCTGTCAGGCGAAGGCTATAAAGGCCATTCGTTCTGGGATACCGAAGTATTTATGCTTCCGTTCTTTATCTACACAATGCCTGACGTTGCGCGCAGCCTCCTTGAATACCGCTTCAAAACGCTGGATGGGGCTCGAAAGAAAGCGAAAGATAATGGTTATATCGGTGCTCAATTCCCATGGGAATCTGCGTTAACGGGTGAAGAAGTCACGCCGGTATGGGGTGCGGTAGACATCATCACCGGCAAGTCGACAAAGATTTGGTCAGGTTTTATCGAGCAACACATCACCTGCGACATCACGTATGCACTGTGGCAGTACTACCAAATCACAGGCGACCAGAAGTTCATGGATGACATGGGCTACGAGATCATGTTCGACACCGCCACGTTCTGGACTAGTCGTTTGGATTGGCTGGAAGACCGCAACATGTGGGCATCTGTGACGTAATCGGTCCTGACGAATACAAAGAGCATGTCGACAACAATGCGTTTACTAACTACATGGCTGTTGAGAACATCAAACTGGCAATTCGTTACTACGATGATCTTAAAGCGTCTAACCCTACGCTACTGGCTAAACTGTCTGACAAGCTAAGCCTGGTAGAAGCACGCCGAATGTGGCTGGAACGTGTAGACAATATCTACCTGCCGCAACCTCGCGCTGAGGATAAGGTGATCCCGCAGGATGACACCTACCTGCAAAAGGAAATCATCGACCTGACTAAGTACAAAGAACAGCCTTTCGTTGGTGGTTTGTTCCAAGACTACAACCTTAAACAGGTTAATGAAATTCAGGTTTCTAAGCAGGCGGACATCATGGTGCTGTTCCTGCAGCAAGAAGACAAGTTTGACTTGGAAACCAAACTGGCAAACTGGAACTACTACGAGCCGAAAACTCTGCACGATTCATCGTTGAGCCTGTCTACTCACTCGGTTCTGGCATCCGATGTTGGGAACCCAGAGCTGTCATACGACCTGTTCCAGCAGGCGGCTTCTATCGATATCGGTCAGAACATGAAGAGTTCTGATCACGGTATCCACGCAGCCTCAATAGGTGGCATGTGGCAGTGTGTGGTTTACGGCTTTGGTGGCGTTCGAATGCTGGGTGGCAACCTACGTATCAATCCTAACCTTCCTAAGCAGTGGAGCAGCCTGAACTTCCCAATTTACTGGAAAGGTGAGCGTCTCGAAGTAACCGTTGACCATGAGAAAGTGAATATCTCGCGTCCAGAGTTCAACGGCCAGGTGTTGAACATTGAAGTGGCTGGCGAGCCGTGTGTTATTGAATCATCTGAGGTGACGTTCAATGTGTAAGGCATTCATTTTTGACCTGGACGGCGTTATTACAGACACCGCGGAATTGCACTATCAGCCTGGCAACGCATGGCCGACGAAGAGGGTTACTACTTCGATCGTGAGATTAACGAGCAATTGCGTGGTGTATCTCGTCAGGCGTCTCTGAATATCATTCTGAATGGTAAAGAGATAAGTGAAGATAAATTTTCAGAGCTGATGAAGCGTAAGAATGATTACTACGTTGATCTTCTCAATACGATTTCTGCGAAAGACATCCTTCCAGGAATAGAGCAATTCTTACTTGAACTGAATGCGCGTGGTATCAAAGTAGCACTGGCATCAGCGAGCAAAAATGCACGTCCAATTTTGCATCGTCTCGGCCTTACTGCCTTATTTGATGCCATTGGTGATGGTTGGTCTGTAAACCGTTCGAAACCAGCACCAGACGTATTTATTCACGCTGCTGGACAAGTAGGTGTAAACGCAGACGAATGTATCGTAGTTGAAGACGCTGAAGCTGGTGTATATGCAGCAAAAGAAGCGGGCATGCGTGTCGTAGGCATTGGACCGCAAGACCGTGTTGGACAAGCGAATTGGCGCTTTGACGATACCAAAGGTTTGAACTTGGGCGACATCCTAGGTTAATCCAGCAATAAAGCATGTTTCGGGGTGGCCGGTGTCATTTTTTGCGGTACCCCGAAACAACCTGAGCCCAGGAATCTAGAAAACATAGGTGGAACAATGGCATGTTTAGAACTGAAGAACATCAATAAAATCTATTCTGACGGTGCGCACATCATCAAAAATGCCAACCTGACCATTGAAGACGGGGAGTTTACGGTTTTTGTGGGGCCATCTGGTTGTGGTAAGTCAACGATGTTGCGGATGGTCGCGGGTTTGGAGGAGATTTCATCAGGCGAGATGTGCTTGGACGGCGAAGTGGTAAATAATCTTTCGCCGACAGATCGTGGAATTGGAATGGTGTTCCAATCTTATGCACTTTATCCACATATGACGGTCTATGAAAATATTGCTTTCGGCCTAAAACTGGCAAAGAAAAGCAAAGAAGACATTGATACCGATGTACGTCAGGTGGCTGAAATGCTGGAGTTGACCAATCTGCTTAAACAAAAACCCAGCCAGCTCTCCGGTGGCCAGCGTCAGCGTGTGGCGATTGGTCGAGCGATTGTGCGACACCCCAAACTTTTCTTGCTTGATGAACCGCTTTCTAACTTGGATGCATCACTGCGTGTTCGTATGCGTTTGCAACTGGCGGAATATCATAAAAAACTTAAGTCAACGGTGATATATGTCACCCATGATCAAGTTGAAGCTATGACGCTTGCTGACAAAATCGTGGTACTTCGTGCTGGTGTAGTGGAGCAAGTCGGTTCACCTCTTGAGTTGTATTACTTTCCACAAACGCTGTTCGTAGCAGGCTTCATCGGCTCTCCGAAAATGAATTTATTACCAGCCACGCTGGTGTCTGCATGCGATGACAAAGCAACGGTAGAAGTGGGCGATTACGCTTTCCATGCTGACGTGAATGCAAAAGGCGCAATACAAGGGGCCTTGATGACGTTAGGTATTCGTCCTGAAGACATCCACCTTGATGAGGAAGGTGTCGGTGTGATTGTTGAAGGCTTCGAGCGTCTAGGTACTGAATCGCTGCTTTACACAACGCTGGTTCGTGGTGGCCAGGAAGTATTGGTTCGAGTACCGGGTACTGTTCGTGTGGAAATTGGCCAGCGCCTGAATATCCGTATTCCTGCTGAAAAGTGTCATTTGTTCGATAGTAAGGGCAAAGCATTTCAACGTGGCATGACATTGAATGATTTGATTACACCGCCACCTCAAATTAGATACGCAAGCTGACGCGTTAATTCAGTTTTCAACCGCAAGAAAAAGATAAAGCCCGCTTGGCGGCGGGCTTAAGGATTACTGCGTTCAAAATTTGAATTTCAGGATTATTTTGAACGTGTGCTTAATGCCTGTTGGCGCAGGCACTAAATAAAACTTCCCGTTGGTGCGGGAAAGACAGTAACAGAGAAATGATAAGGGGAATATCATGAAAAAGACAGTAGTGGCATCGTCCGTAATCCTCAGTCTGGCCCTTTCTGGGTATGTTTTTGCCGACGAAAAAGAAGCAGTGGTTCAGAATGTGGACCTGGCGGTGAAAATTGAAAAGTTGAAAGACGATTACTCAAATGCAGAGCTGTTGGCCGCGTTAAATCTTCAACAAGAAAAAGAGAGTAAGTTTCACGGAACCTTAGGCACAAACATTGAAGTTGAACGTATTGTTCGAGATGACGGTGTGAATGAAGGAAAACTGAAGTACACCTTGATTCAGGGAAACTTCCGTCACGATGACCTCCCTGGATGGGACTTTGGCTTCTACTCCGGCCGTGAAGAATTATTCAACGGCAACCTGAAGCATGCAAAATACGATCGTGGTGTTAATTCCATCCAAGAAATTTTCGTGAATCGTAGCTACGGCTTTGAAAACGGAAACATTGGCTGGGGTCTGAAACTGGCGGGCGAAAGTATTGATAAGCGTACCACGCCGGAAGTGAAAGTCTTTGGTTCATACCAACTGACAGAAAACCTTGATGTGCACGGCTATGGCCTTTACCACGTGGAATACAAACGTGGTGCGGGTGAATTCCCCTATTGGGAAGTAGAGCCAGGTTTTGGTTACAAGATTTCTGATAACTCTGGTGCCTGGCTAAACTTCCGTTACCAAGTGGGTGAGTGGAATGCGAAAGACGGTTACTCAGAAACTGAAACAGAATGGATCATCAAACCGGGTATCTGGTATAGCTGGGGCAAGCTTTCTGCGTCACTTTGGGGTGAATTCGGTTCTTTCGAAAAAGAACGTAACTCTGACAGCGCTCACCTTTGGACTGAAGACTACTCAAAACTTGGTATCTCTGCCAACTATCCACTGTCTAAGAGCTGGCGTGCGTTTGGTGAGATCAGCTACAAGAAAATTGATTTTAAAAATGGCCCAGAGCGTAAAGGCTTTGATGGTTACATTCCTCTGTTCATCGCTGGTGTGAACTATAGCTTCTAATTGCCCTCTCTAGCGCCTTCCCGATTCTGTCGGGGAGGCGTGAGCTCCCGGCAAATCATTCTTGTTTTGAATGTGTTTCAGACAACACACATTGTGATTTCAGTTGGCTGGCGTCCCTCCCGGTCAGCTGAATCATAGAATACGCTCGTTCAAACCAAGATTTATTCGCTATGTGCAGACAAATTCTATGACAGAAAAATACCGCCCACAGCTTCACATGACGCCAAACTCGGGTTGGATGAACGATCCAAACGGGTTGGTGTTCTTCAAAGGCCACTACCACCAATTTTACCAATATTATCCGCATGATACGGTCTGGGGGCCGATGCATTGGGGACATGCGATTAGCTCCAATTTAATTTATTGGCAAGAGCTTGGTCCGGCTCTGTATCCAGATGAATCCGGTATGTGTTTCTCCGGCAGCGCGATTGTCGATTGGAACAATACCACTGGTTTATTTGAGGCGGATAAACCAGGTTTATTGGCGTTTTATACATCATTCATTGAAACCAAAGTACGACTGGCAAATGGCTCCCAGGTAGAAAATCCAATTCAACAACAGTCTCTCGCTTACAGCCAAGATGGCATGACGTGGAAGAAATATGCCGACGGTGCGCCTGTTATCCCAGCTCGTGGTAACCCAGACTTCCGTGACCCTAAAGTGATTTGGCACGAGCAAAGCCAGGCATGGGTAATGGTGGTGTCTTGTGGTCAGCATATTGAGTTCTACCGGTCAACCAACTTACTGGATTGGCGCTTGGTGAGCGAGTTTGGATATCGTCACGGAGCGCACAGCAAGGGTCCGTGGGAATGCCCCGATTTGTTCGAATTGTCAATTGATGGATTGCAGGGTACCCGTTGGGTGCTTTTGGTTGGTATTGGCGAAGGAGCGCATTGTGGCGGTGCAGGCACGCAATATTTTATCGGCGATTTTGATGGCGAGACGTTTATAAACCATAACCATCCTGAAACGGTACTTTGGCTTGACTTCGGTCGAGACTATTACGCGACACAGTCATTTTCCGATATTCCTGCTGGAGATGGCCGCCGAATTGTCAGCACTTGGATGAGCAATCACCAGTATTCACTCGAATTACCCACCGTCGCATTCCGTAGTGCCATGGCTATGCCGCGTGAGCTGTTTTTGTTTGAAAGTCCCAAAGGACTTCGTGTTGGACAACGCTTTGTAAAGGAGCTCACCCAAGCATTAAGCCACAATTCATGTGAAATGATGTTCAGCGAAAATCAGGCAATTTCAATTGACAGCCCGCAACAAGTAATGAAGTTCAGCACACATGCAGAACTGCAAAACGGGCAAACCTTGTGCCTTAACATTTTTCAAGATAACGCGCTTTTGTTCGAGTTTGTAAGTGTCCATCAAGGTGTTGAAGTTCGATCTATACGCCGTGGTCAATTTGGTACTGAACGTATTGATGTGCACTTTCCACATGATTACCGCGTCACTTTACCCATCGGAAATGCGTTCCAATTAGACATGCTGGTCGACAAAGGTTCTGTGGAGCTTTTGATTAATGCCGGTGAGTATAGTTTTACCAACCTCGTTTATCCCCATGAAACCCAACCAAGCATCATGTTGAGTGTAGATAGAAGCACGCTTTTACTCAGTAATTTGCAAGTTTCGAGATTGGCAGGAGAGAAAAAATGCTAACCGAATTACAAGCCCAAAAAGCATTGCAGCAAGTTTTGGATTCTGTCGAACTGCCAAAACTGTCAAAGAAAGACGAAAAAGTATTTTTAGAGCGTTTAACTGAGCATTTTTGTCCGATGGTAGTGAAGCTACACAGCCTCTATGGAGAACGTTACGACTTCTTTTTTCATCTTCAAAAGCTGGTTGTTGTGCTGGCCAAAGCGTTTTCGGGTCGCAAACGTAAATGGAAAAACTTAGATGAAAAACGGCTGGATGATCCGAGTTGGTATCGTAGTGAAAAAATGCTCGGGATGGCAGTATACGTTGACCTGTTTGCTGGTGACCTAAAAAATTTGCAATCGAAGATCCCATACCTCAAATCATTGGGGGTTAATTATTTACACTTGATGCCGCTGTACAAAGCGCCAGAGGGGGATAGCGACGGTGGCTATGCAGTGTCAGATTACCGTAAAGTCGATCCGAGACTGGGTACGGAAGAAGATCTAACACAGTTGGCTGAAGCGTTGAGCGACAACGGTATCAGTCTGGTGTTGGACTTTGTATTCAACCACACCTCAGACGAGCACACTTGGGCGAGGGAAGCGCGAAAAGGTAATCCCGAGTTTGAAGACTTCTACTATTTTTTCACTGATAAGCGAGAAGTGGACGAATACAACCAGACTTGTCGTGAAATATTTCCAACGGTTCGTCGCGGCAGTTTTACCTATCTGGAGGATGCTGAGAAGTGGGTGTGGACCACATTCAACAGCTTCCAATGGGATTTGAACTATTCAAACCCCGCAGTATTTAACGCGATAACCGATGAAATGCTGTTCCTGGCAAATATAGGCTGTGAAGGTTTACGTCTTGATGCGTTGGCGTTTATTTGGAAAGAGAAATGGACGCAGTGTGAGAGCCTTTCCAAAGCTCATACACTTATTCAGTGTTTCAATCTGTGTTTACAAATTGCAGCACCGGCTGTGCTATTTAAGTCAGAAGCGATTGTTCACCCTGATGAAGTAGCAAAGTACATTGACAAAGACGAGTGTCAACTATCTTATAACCCACTTATGATGGCGTTGATGTGGGAAAGCTTAGCCACTCGTGAAACTAAATTGCTGACAGCTTCGTTGAAGAAAAGCTTTGATATTTCGGATAAGTGCTCTTGGGTTAATTACATTCGCTGCCACGATGATATTGGCTGGACTTTTGATGATGAAGTAGCACAGCAACAAGGTATCAACGGTTTTGATCATCGTCGGTTCCTGAACCAATTTTATACAGGAAAATTTGCAGGCTCTTTCTCGCAAGGTGTGCCGTTCCAAGAAAACCCGACAACAGGTGACTGCCGCGTGTGTGGTTCTTTAGCGTCCTTAGCCGGGTTGGAAAAGGCCATGGGACATGACGATGCCGAAGCGATTGAGCACGCTTTGAAGCGTATTCGTTTGTTGAACAGTGTTAATCTCAGCATCGGTGGTATTCCTTTGATTTACCAAGGGGATGACTTGGGTATGCTCAATGATCACAGCTACCTGAAGGATCCCTTCAAGTGTGACGATTCTCGTTGGGTGAATCGACCAAAAATCACACTCGAAGCGATGAAAGAAGCGCAAACGGTGGGTCGTTATCAAAACCGTATTTACACTGACCTAAGAAGCATGATCGCGTTGCGCCAAGACAACCCGGTTCTCGGAAATGCGAAAACGGAGATTTTGGAAACTTACCGTCCGCATCTATTCGCGTATTGCCGACATCATGAAAACGGTGAGAAACTCTTAGCCATCTGTAACTTTAGTGAAAACAATCAAAGTATTCCGGCGTCAATCTGCGATGTCTTAGGCTTTGGCAATGTCTACGATTTGTTGACGGGCAACGTATTCTCCGGTGAAGAGATAAGATTTAACGCTTACGACGTTGTTTGGTTGAGGACAAAATAGGGTTATCGACAAAGCATTATCGCGCGAGATTTTCGATAAAATACCTTGGATTCAAAGGCCAATGCCAGGCAAGTTTGGCCTAATTCAGCACTGGCACTATCTATCCACTTGATTCAAAGCCCGGTTACTGTTTTAGAGGTAGTGTCCGGGCTTTGTCGTATTTACTCCCCCAGCTTTTCCACAAGAAAATCAATAAATGCACGTAGAGCGGGGTTGGGGTACTTCATCCCATGGTATACCGCATATATCTCACCGCTAGAGCCCTCTTGGGTAGAGGCTTTCCAGTCCGGCAGGCATTGGACCAGCTTTCCTTCTGAAATAAGCCCCCGCATCATCCATTCTGAGATATTTACGATTCCTGCACCGTGAACGGCGGCTTCTACCAACGGTGTACCGCCACGGGAAGAAAGGTTGCCCCGGACATTCACCTTCACACGCTTTCCTTCGTTGTGAAAGTACCAGCTGACCCTCTGCCGGTTGTTGCCAAGCGTAAGACAGTTGTGCTTCGCTAGATCATCCGGATGCGTTGGGGTACCACGCAGTTTTAGGTAACTTGGTGATGCGCAAAGCATTGTGTTGTTAGGCAACAGTCGTCTTGCGTGAAGAGAGGAATCCGGTGGCTGGCCGATTCTGATGCCCAAATCGGTGTTTTCTGCGTTAAGGTCAACTACTCGGTTATCGAGTTCTAGCTCGACGGATACATGAGGGAAGCGAGACAGAAACTCCGGCAGAATTGGGCAAATACACTGTCGGCCAAAGCTTTCGAACGCTGATATACGCAGGAGGCCCTCTGGCTCGCGTTTCACCTGCCGCATTTCGGACACCAGTTCGTCAGCTTGCAAAAGAAGCCCGGTGCTTTTCGCCAGAAACCTTTCACCGTCTTCAGTCAGCAACAACTGTCGGGTACTTCGCCTGAACAGGGTAGTGTTGAGGTGAGCCTCCAGATTGTCGATGTTTCTGGCAACGGAAGAGGGGGCAACGTTTAACACTGCGGCGGCTTTGGAAAAACTGCCCAATTCCACCACTTTGATAAAAATGCGAATCAAATCCAGCATGTCGGCTTCTGTGTTAATGCAGTGACCAGACCATATTGCCACAACTCACTTATGCATTGGATGCACAATTGTTTTAAATGAAACCGGTATTCACGCATTTTTCGGAATAACGAACAATAACCTCACCGATACAACCCGTCTGCGACTGACGGAATACCTTCTAAAGCAATATTAACTGTGAGGTCTATATGTTTAATCAGCACCGAATTAATTATGCAGAGCTTGAGGCGGAATCTTATAAACAGCTGTATGCCATGGAAATGCACGTCAGTGATTGCGCACTCTCAGAGATCTTAAAAACACTGATCAAAATAAAAGCATCCATGATCAATAAATGTGCTTTTTGTATCCAGATGCACACGCAGGAAGGTCACAAAGCCGGCCTTACTGAACAGAAGATGTTTGCAGTGGCAGCCTGGCAGGAATCGCCACTTTTTGATGAGACTGAAAGAGCGGTGCTGGCACTGACTGAAGAAATGACATTGGTGTCGCAGCGAGGCATTTCTGACAATATTTATCACCAGGCACTGACGCTGCTCGGGGAAAAAGCTTTGGCGCAATGTATCACGCAGGTTCTGACCATCAATGCGTGGAACCGGATCGCGCTTACAACTCGGATGTTCTTTGACAATTAATGGGGACTAAGTGAGGCCGGATTTTCCGGTCACTTTCAGTTAACAGTCATGTTATACGCAAATCACCTCTCGCTGAAACCTGCCCCTTGAGGTGGTTTGCGTATATTATCGGAGGGACAGATACCAAAAGAGTAACTATAGACATGGATGTGCTGAGTAAAATTCGCCCTGCGACAGAACAAGATGCCGAGGGGTTGCAACGTTGTATGGAGCAGGCCTATGCCATGTATGTTCCCCGGCTTTGTTGTCAATTGCTTCCTCCGCAACGCGCCAATTATGAGGAGGAAATTCGCAGTTATCCGGTTTGGATAATTGAAGAGCAGGATCACATTGCTGCCGGGTTGGTGATGCACTTTGACCAGAAGCAGGCTTCCTTGATGAATATCGCTGTTTCGCCGGATTTCCAGGGAAAAGGTTTTGGCAAGGCGCTGATGATGTTTGCCGAAGAGCAGGCTAAAAACCGGGGTTGCGAAGTGATGGAATTGGCCACGCATTATATGCTGGTGGAAAACGTGGCCCTATATCAGCGCGCCGGTTGGGAAACCTACGACATGGACGATTTACGCATCTACATGAAGAAAATGTTGGTTTAATCGGTAAATTTATAGCTGACACCTATAGTGGCTGCCCAACCCAAATCCCTTTGCACCAACGGGCTTCCACTGTCATGGTGTGACACTTCTGCTTTTACGATGCCTAACCAGTCCGGTGTGATGTCATAGATGCCAATAATTCCAGCCTGATAAACCCAGGAACTGCTCGCGTTAAACCGGGAGAGGCCGGATGCCACTGATTCTTTAACTGACACGCTATATAGGTGGCTGGACAGTTTTTTGTCCCGGTAATCGACCTCCACATAAGGTGATATGGCAAAGTTGTTGAATGGTGTATCAAACGCCCGCCCGAGATGAAGCTGAATTTCATAGCCGTCGTGAACGTCGGTGATGTCATGGAGAAAGGTCAGCCTGGCGCCGACGGTACCCAGTGTCAGACCCAATTCACCGTTACCTTCTCTGTCATCAATACCTGAGGGTAGGGAATCTACATCATCACTGACTTCTTCAAAGCGCCACTGACCCGTGACTCCCAACCAGGGCAGGAGTGCGACATTCAACAACCCTCCGTCAATAAAACCGTATTTGCCGTTATAAAAAAGGTTGGGTTCAACGATCGCACCTGCACTGTCTTCAGAAAAAACGGATTGCCCAACGCCAAGCTGCCGCCGACAAAACCGTAATCGTAATATTCATCCTGAGCAACAGCCTGTGCAGACAGCATCGCCATCATTGCGGTGCAGATTAATCCTGGTTTTAACTGCATTTTTTGTTCTCCGTTTGATTCCTTAAAAAAGAAGAACGGAAAAACCGGGAAATACTTGCAATGCTGTTATACCCAAACCACCTCAAGGTGCGTCATTCAGAGTGATTTCAGTGCGTTCAATTCAAGGAAAATACCTGAAGGAATGGCTGTTCCCTTTTATAAGTACAGGTGCGAACGCAGGGTTGTCAGTATTTTTTACAGCATTGTTTTTTTTCACTGACCAAAAATTCAAAACTGGCGAGTTATCAATTCACTGGGATCACGGCATATTCCTTGCGTTCCCATACTCCTTTCATTGCACTAGCAAGCATTCCTTTTGGTGCATCCAATTGCCCAGGACGGTGAACCATGAACGCGCGGCTATCTCCAATTCATTTTCTTTTTTCTCTTTTTTTACTGTTTTCAATGCCGGTTAAGGCAGTGTTTCTGGAAGCGGATGCACTGGAATCTGACGGCGTGAATACCACGGTTGACCTCTGGTTTTTTTCCTTTACAGGCGTTGGTCCCAATACGAATTTTATTCAGGCAAACGATATAACACCGATTCTTGGTTCCGATCTGGATATGGTGATCTACCTTGATGACGGGACGTTCAGCAATGTATTTGCATCTGACCTTACGGTCGGTGCAGAGCCGAAAATTGCTAACTATCCGGTGGGGGATTATGTCGCGGTGATAGGGAATAATGGCCTGACGGTAGGGCAGTTTGGCCCTTATTATGTCGACAACTCTTTTGGTGTGAATACGCTGCAATATGAGTTTAACGGGCCAGAACCGAATAACGATACGCTGATTAACATCAATTGCGTGTTGTCAGGTAACCTTGATGGCACTTACACCACGCGGGTACTTAACCAAAATACCTGCCGGTTGCCGCCCTCCTCGGTGAGTGAGCCGGGCATCATCGTCGTATTTGTGCTTGGGCTGGCCGGTCTGATGTTTGCCCGGCGTAGAGTCCGGAGTTAATGCCTTTGAAATAAAAAGGGGTAGCACTTGCTACCCCTTAGTCACTTAGTCCGCCAATCAGGCGCTCTGTTTTTCCTGCTCGTCTTCACAGCCAATATAGCCACCGGTCTGGTGAGCCCAAAGCTGGGCGTAGATACCACAACCTTCCACTAATTCCTGATGGGTGCCTTGTTCTACAATCCGGCCCTGATCGAGGACGACCAGACGATCCATCTGGGCGATGGTAGAGAGTCGGTGGGCGATGGCAATCACCGTTTTACCTTCCATCAATTGATAGAGGCTTTCCTGAATAGCGGCCTCGACCTCTGAGTCCAGCGCGGATGTCGCTTCGTCCAGTACCAGTATTGGAGCGTCTTTCAATAGTGCACGGGCAATGGCAATACGTTGGCGCTGACCACCCGAGAGCTTCACGCCGCGCTCACCGACCTGGGCATCATAACCGCTGTTGCCGAAAGGATCGGTGAGGTCGTTAATAAACTCATGCGCATGAGCTCGGTGGCTGGCTGTCAGCAGTTCTTCCTCTGTGGCATCAGGGCGGCCGTAAAGGATGTTCTCCCGGATAGAGCGGTGCAGCAGGGAGGTATCCTGGGTCACCATGCCAATTTGTGCCCGCAGAGAGTCCTGTGTTACGTCGGATACATTTTGGCCGTCAATCAGTACACTGCCTTTTTCAACATCGTGGAAACGCAAAAGCAGGTTAACCAGCGTCGACTTTCCTGCGCCGGAACGCCCAACCAGGCCCACTTTCTCACCCGGCTTGATATTCAGGTCCAGGTGATCAATCACGCCTTTTTTCTCTCCGTAATGGAAGCTGATGTCTTTAAAGTGGATGTTACCATCAGTCACCTGCATGTCGGTGGCTTCCGGCTTGTCTTCAATGGCAACCGGCTTGGCGAGCGTTTTCATGCCGTCTACGACAGTACCGAGGTTTTCAAACAGCGCACCCACTTCCCACATGATCCAGTGGGACATACCGTTGATACGAAGCGCAAGGCTCACAGCAACGGCAATAGCACCAATGGAAATAGCATCATGGAGCCACAGCCAGATTGAAATGCCGGAAATCGCAAACACCAGAACGTAGTTGGTAAACTCCACACTCATTGAAAATGCGGTTACCAGGCGCATCTGGCGGTGAACGGTATCGAGGAATCCTTTCATGCCTTCTTCGGCGTAGTCTGATTCCCTGGCAGTGTGTGAGAAGAGCTTAACGGTATTGATGTTGGTGTAGCTGTCGACAATCCGTCCGGTCATGGTGGCGCGGGCATCAGCCTGCTCCTGGGAAACGGCTTTCAGGCGCGGCACAAAATATAGCTGGATGCCGATATAGGCGAAAAGCCAAAGCAACAGCGGCAACATCAGGCGTAAATCGGCACTGCCGATCATCACCAACATAGAGAGAAAATAGACCGAGATATAGACCGCGACATCGGCCAGTTTCATCACGGATTCGCGCACTGCCAACGCAGTTTGCATCACTTTGGTGGCGATACGCCCGGAAAACTCATCCTGATAGAAGCTTACGCTCTGGCGCAGCAGGAACCGGTGTGCCAGCCAGCGAATAGCCATCGGGTAGTTACCCAGAAGCGTCTGGTGAACCAGCAGGTTGTGAATCAGCAGCAAGATTGGAATGCCCACCAGAATAAGGACACTCCAGCCAAACAGCGTCCACCCTTCCTCTGCAAGGAATGTTGCCTTGTCGTGGTTTGACAGCCAGTCCACCATTTGGCCCATAAAGCCAAACAACGAGACTTCCAGCATGGCGATGATGGCGCCAAGAATGGTCATCGCCAGCAATGGTTTTTCAAAGCCCTTGGTGTAATGACGACAAAAGGCAAATATCCCTTCGGGTGGCTGCGTAGGCTGCTCCGGAGGGAAAGCAGACGTCAGGCTTTCGAAACGTTTAAATAGCATGTGATTTTCCGAGAAGGTAGACAGATGCGAGCCAGCCGGAGTGGCCGGTTAACTGGTTGGAAGTTTCGACTTATTTTTCTGGAGCAGGGTATGAGCTGACGCGGAATGAAGGCGACACTGCGACCCCGATCCTTGGTTATGTCGACGTTTTATCAACCAAATATCGCAGATGAGAAGAGAACATACCACAGTTGAACCAGGGTTATCCATCAGCGAGTTATTGCAAGCGACAAACTTCATCTAACTTTCTTAAATCTCCAACGCTTAACCGATTTCCGGTCTCTACTTAACCCTGTGTTCCCTGAACGAATACGTGGGATTGTCGACAATCTAGACTAAGGTCTTATTCATATTGTCTACAATATGGCTTGAAAAGCATCAATCTGATGGCTATTTTATATACAAGAAAACAACATTGTTGACACATTTGATTTCGGTTTAGGGTATGGATGCACATATTGTCGACACAAAAAATGAGCAAAACACATCGCCAGCTTCCGGGGATGCAAAGGAACAGACCAAATCGGCAAGCCTGACCGAGTGGCTGGTAGAAGCCATTGTGTGTGGGGATTTTCCGGCAGGAAGCAAGATTTCTGAACCGGAGCTGGCAAAAAAATACAGTGTCAGCCGTGGGCCCCTTCGTGAAGCGATGATGCGGGTGGAGTCACTTGGATTGGTTGAGCGTATCCCGCACGTCGGTGCCAGGGTTATTACGCTTTCACTTCAACAACTGTGTGACATTTATGCCGTACGGGAAAGCCTTGAAGGCATGGCTGCAAGACTGGCGTGTGAAAACATGTCAGATGCAGAAATCGAGTCGCTTACAACACTTCTCGACAAGCACAGCAAGCATATACAGGAAGTGGACGGTGCTTCATATTTTCACCAACAAGGTGACTTTGATTTCCATTACCGAATTATCAAAGCCAGTGGTAACCGAAAACTTATCAGCCTGTTGTGCGATGAGCTGTACCACCAACTTCGTATGTACCGTTACCAGTCGCCGAGGTCCCATTCACGTCCGGTGAATGCCCTTAAAGAACACATTCATATTCTAGAAGCCATTCGTGAGAGGGACGGAGAGCTCGCGGAAATGCTGATGCGCCGCCATATCCAGCGCAGCCGGCAACTTATCGAATTACAACTCAAAGATGAAAAGGAGAAAGCATCATGACGCCCGGAGCCAAATTCCGACAGGCGGTTGCTGACAACCACCCTTTGCAGGTGGTCGGTACCGTTAATGCTTACTGTGCCATGATGGCCGAAAAAACCGGTCACCAGGCCATTTACCTCTCCGGTGGCGGGGTAGCCAATGCCTCTTACGGCCTGCCTGATCTGGGAATGACTTCACTGAATGATGTGCTGGAAGATGTCCGCCGGATCACTGCAGCTTCTTCATTGCCCTTGCTGGTGGATATTGATACCGGCTTCGGTGGTGCGTTCAACATTGCCCGGTCAATCCGAGAAATGGAAAAAGCCGGCGCTGCGGCTGTGCATATTGAAGACCAGGTAGCCCAAAAGCGCTGTGGTCATCGCCCGAACAAAGCCATTGTCAGTCAGGGTGAAATGGTCGACAGGGTAAAAGCAGCCGTCGATGCGCGCAACGACAGGGATTTCGTCATCATGGCCCGCACCGATGCCTTGGCCGTGGATGGCATGGATGCGGCGATTGAACGCGCAGTGGCGTGTGTTGAAGCCGGCGCAGACATGATCTTCCCGGAGGCGATGCACACACTGGAGCAATACCAGCAGTTTGTAAAAGCGGTGAAGGTGCCGGTGCTGGCGAATATTACTGAATTTGGGCAGACACCGCTGTTCAGCTGCGAAGAATTGGCTGAGTGTGGGGTCGATATGGTGCTGTATCCGCTGTCTGCATTCCGGGCGATGAACCTCGCGGCGCTGAATGTGTACCAACACCTTTTAAACGACGGTCACCAAAGGGATGTGGTGGATAGCATGCAAACCCGCAATGACCTTTACGATTTTCTTAATTACCACGATTACGAACAAAAACTGGATGCGCTGTTTGGCAAATAACAAAACCAATACGCCAGAGTTGCGATTCATTTAATAAAAGCACCAATAACAAAATAAACCCTCAATCCAAAACGTGAATACAAGGAGTCCGCTATGTCTACCTCAGCCGTAGCAGATAAAAAAGAAGGAAAAGCACTGGGAGGTGCAGGGCTGCGTGGTCAGAGCGCAGGGGAAACCGCACTGTGTACAGTTGGCAAATCCGGCAGTGGCCTTACCTATCGTGGATATGACATTTCTGAACTGGCTGCCCATGCTGAATTTGAAGAAGTGGCTTACCTGCTGCTGAAAGGGAAATTGCCAAACCAGCAGGAACTGGATGGCTACAAAACCAAGCTCAAAGCACTGCGTGGCCTGCCTCAGCCCCTTTGCTCGGCGCTGGAACAGATCCCGGCTGATGCGCACCCGATGGATGTGATGCGCACCGGTTGTTCTATGTTAGGGAACTTGCAGCAAGAAGAAGATTTTACCCAGCAGGAAGATATTGCAGACAGCCTGCTGGCCAAGCTGCCCGGTATCATTTGTTACTGGTACCGCTTCAGCCATGATGGAGTGCGCATTAACACGGCAGCCAGTGAGCTTACCACCCTGGGTGGGTATTTCCTGGAAATGCTGACGGACAAAACACCGTCTGAACTCCACAAGAACGTTATGCACTGCTCACTGATTCTGTATGCAGAGCATGAGTTCAATGCGTCCACCTTTACCGCCCGTGTCTGCGCTTCGACGCTTTCAGACCTTTATTCTTGTATTACCGGTGCTATCGGTACGCTTCGTGGTCCATTACATGGTGGTGCAAACGAGGCGGCAATGGACATGATTGAACAGTGGGACAACCCGGATCAGGCGGAGCGCGAGCTGATGGATATGCTCGCCAACAAAGCCAAAGTGATGGGCTTTGGCCACGCCATCTACCGAACTTCAGATCCGCGTAATGCCCTTATCAAAGCCTGGTCAGAGAAACTGGCGGAGGATGTAGCGACGAGCGCCTGTACCCGGTATCTGTCCGTGTTGAAGAAGTTATGTGGCGGGAGAAAAAGCTGTTCCCTAATGCCGACTTCTTCCATGCTTCGGCCTATCACTTCATGGATATCCCGACCAAGCTGTTTACACCGATTTTCGTGATGAGCCGCGTAACCGGCTGGGCAGCACATGTGTTTGAGCAGCGAGCCAACAACCGGATCATCCGCCCGAGCGCTGACTATACCGGCCCCGAATATCAGGCGTGGGTGCCTATTGAAGAGCGTGACTGAACGCAGCCAACAACAAACAGAAATGACTTTAGAGACAAAGGACTGATAAGAATGAGCAACAACGTAGATTTGAATGAACGCCCTCAGCCGGATGAACTGCTTGTCACCGTCGCAGATTATGTTGATACCCTGGAAGTGAATTCTCAGGAGGCGTATGACACAGCGCGTAACTGCCTGATGGATACGCTGGGGTGTGGCCTTCTTGCCCTGCGCTTTCCTGAGTGCACTAAACATATGGGGCCGATTGTTCCGGGTACGACTGTCCGAAATGGTGCCCGTGTTCCTGGGACGTCCCATGAACTGGACCCGGTAATGGCCGCGTTTAACATCGGTTGTATGATTCGCTGGCTCGATTTCAATGACACCTGGCTGGCAGCGGAGTGGGGACACCCGTCAGATAACCTCGGCGGAATCCTGGCAACCGCAGATTACCTCAGCCGGGTTGCGGTTTCACAGGGTAACCAGCCGCTTACCATGCGTGATGTGCTGACGGCGATGATCAAAGCCCATGAAATTCAGGGTGTACTGGCACTTGAAAACAGCTACAACCGCGTAGGTCTTGACCACGTATTGCTGGTGCGCGTGGCGTCTACCGCCGTTGTTACCAAGATGCTCGGTGGCAACCGTGATCAAATCGTTGATGCGCTGTCCCAGGCATGGGTCGACGGATGCTCACTGCGTACATACCGCCATGCACCCAACGCGGGGTCACGTAAATCCTGGGCTGCAGGTGATGCAACATCCCGTGCTGTGCGTCTTGCTATGATCACCATGAAAGGTGAAATGGGTCTGCCTTCCGTACTGACTGCGCCGAAGTGGGGTTATTACGATGTGCTGTTCAAAGGTGAGTCTTTCAAGGTTAACCAGCCGTTTAACAGCTATGTAATGGAAAACGTGTTATTCAAGATTTCCTTCCCGGCTGAATTCCATGCGCAGACGGCTGTGGAATGTGCTGTTACCCTGCACGATGCGGTGAAAAACCGTGTTGATGAGATTGACCGCATCGAAGTCACCACGCACGAATCGGCTATCCGCATCATTTCCAAAGTGGGGGATCTGGCAAACCCGGCTGACCGTGATCACTGCCTGCAGTACATGATTGCTGTACCGCTTCTCTACGGGGATCTGGTGGCTGAGCACTATGAAGACAGCTTCCACAAAGGCGATGTGCGAATTGATGTCCTTCGCGAGAAAATGGTGATTCAGGAAGATAAGCGCTATAGCGCCGAGTACCTGGAGTCAGACAAGCGTTCGATTGCCAATGCTATCCAGGTGTTCTTCAAAGACGGCTCGAGCACAGAGAAAGTGGAAGTAGAGTACCCAATTGGCCACCGTCGCCGTCGAGAAGAGGGTATTCCGGTGCTGGAGCGCAAGTTTATGCGTAACCTGCAAACCCGCTTCCCGCAGGGTACGTGTCAGACGATCTTTGACCTGTGTCTGGATCAGGAAAAGTTGGAAGCGACACCGGTTCACGAGTTTATGGACCTGTTTGCTATTAATTAATACAAAATGCGCTACAGACGCATCCTGATACCCCTCAGATCAACTGATTGGTCTGTTTGGTATGAACATCCCGGCCGGAGAAGGATTCCGGCCGGACTTCAATGAGGACGCTGTTATGCCATCTACACGCGCGCTACCTGCAGGAGCGAATTATCAGGAAACTTTTCGCTTTGCAGCAGAACACCCTGAAGATTTCTGGCGCCAACAGGCGCAAAAGCTGGAGTGGTTCCAATTCCCGGAAACCATCCTGTCCAAAGATGAAAACGGTATAGACCGCTGGTTTGCTGACGGCGAGATGAATACCGCCTACCTTGCTCTGGACTACCATGTCGAAAATGGCCGAGCCGACCAGACTGCCCTGATTTATGACTCCCCGGTAACCGGAAAGAAAGCCCGTTACAGCTACCTGGCCCTGAGAGATCAGGTGGCAAAAACCGCGGGTATGTTGGCAGACCTTGGCGTTGGCAAAGGTGACCGGGTGGTAATCTATATGCCAATGATTCCCGAAGCCGCCATTGCGATGCTGGCTTGTGCCCGGCTTGGGGCGATTCACTCGGTGGTTTTCGGTGGCTTCGCGCCTCATGAACTTGCGGTGCGGATTGAAGATGCCGAGCCAAAGGTATTGCTGACGGCATCATGCGGGATAGAGATCGAAAAAGTTATCGCCTATAAACCTTTGGTGGACAAAGCGGTGATGGACAGCCGCTGGAAACCGGACAATGTAGTGGTCTGGCAACGTAATGAATGCCGGGCTTCGCTTGACCATGAAAGAGACCGAGACTGGTCGGCGCTGCTTGCCAATTCTGAGCCGGTAGGGTGTACACCGGTCAACGCCACGGATCCGCTCTATATTCTTTATACCTCGGGTACCACGGGCAAGCCGAAAGGAGTCGTGCGAGACAATGGCGGGCATGCGGTTGCCATGAAGTACAGCATGGACGCCATTTATAATGTGACACCGGGTGAAGTTTACTGGGCTGCCTCTGACGTAGGTTGGGTAGTCGGGCACTCCTACATCGTTTACGCTCCCCTGATTCATGGCTGTACCACCATCATGTTTGAAGGCAAACCGGTTCGCACACCGGACCCAGGCGCGTTCTGGCGGGTCTGTGATGAGTATGGTGTTTCGATTCTGTTCTCTGCGCCAACGGCTTTCAGGGCTATCAAGAAAGAAGATCCGGACGGGAAGCATCTGAACCAATTTCCTATGGATTCTCTGCGGCAGATATTTATGGCCGGAGAGCGTCTGGATCCGCCGACACTGGAGTGGGTAGAAGAAAAGACCGGCCGGCCTGTTGTTGACCACTGGTGGCAAACAGAAACCGGCTGGGCAATTTCATCGAACCCGCTCGGTGTGGAATCTTTTGATATCAAACCGGGCTCCTCTACCAAACCCACACCGGGTTACCAGGTTGAAGTGCTCAATGAAGCAGGCGAACCGGTTCCCGCCGGGCAGCAGGGCTATATAGCGATTAAGCGCCCTATGCCGCCAAGTTGTTTGCCGACGGTCTGGCGTAACCACGACCGGTTTGAAACCGGCTACCTTAGCCAGTTTCCGGGATATTATGTCTCCGGCGATGGCGGCTATATCGACGAAGATGGCTACCTGTTTGTGATGGGCCGGATTGATGATGTTATAAACGTTGCCGGACATCGACTTTCAACGGGTGAAATGGAAGAGGTCGTTGGCGGGCATGAAGCAGTTGCGGAATGTGCAGTCATCGGGATTCATGATGACCTGAAAGGTCAGATGCCTCTCGGGCTGGTAGTGTTGAAAGACGGCTATCATTCAGAAAACGGATCGATTGAGGCTGAGCTGGTGGAAAAGGTGCGGCAGCAGATAGGAGCGGTGGCCTGTTTCAAGCGTGCAGTGGTAGTGAGCCGTTTACCGAAAACCCGCTCCGGAAAAATTCTGCGCCGGATTCTCCGTCAGATTGCGGATGGTGAGAGTTACACCGTGCCGTCGACAATTGACGATCCGAGCAGCCTTGAAGAAGTGTCTAATGCGTTGAGATAAAGCAAATTGCCAAAATGAAAATGCCCCACAGACAAGCAGATATGCATGCATGTGGGGCATTTTTTTCAGACAAACCCCGAAATTACTCTTGCTTACGCGTTTCCTATTCCCGTTTTTAAAGGGATGACGCTGCCTTGAAAAATCTGGCACGGACTTCGCTTATAGAGAAGTGTAGGGTTATTCGTTACTTCCAGCTTTCTGGCACCGGTTTCTTGTCCACTACCCACAGGGCAAGGACCGGTTTTTTTTATTTCTGATTTACGTATGCCTTGAAGCGCGCTTTGGTGGCTTCATCGGCTTTGTTGTACCAGAACAACAGCATCTCTTCTGCCACGTTTTCACCGTCTTTAGCCGTTGTTGCCGCAACAGTTTCAGAAACGTTCTCTGGCAGAGTGATGGTGACAGTATGAAGTGATGCCGGGTGTCCTTCGGTATTGAAACGAGACAGCTCCGCGACCAAATCCCGGCCTACTTGAACACCATAGTTAATCAGCTTGCCTTGGGTAAATGCAATCGCATTGCCTTCTGCGTTAACCAGGCTCCACTGCGGATCGTTGTTAAACGCTTTGGCCTGATCGAGGCGACGAAATTCCGGAAATTTGAAACTTACGCTGGTATCGGCAGCGTCGAACTTGGCAACAATGACATCAGATTCAAAATTAGTCTGGTTTTTGCCACTGCGAAAAGCGGTCACGTAGCGAAAAGCGATCTGTTGTGTACCATCAGGCAGGGTGACATCGGCATTTCGGTCAAACAGGGGACGTGAGTATTCTTTGCCGTTAACAACCAGAAGATCGACATTCTGGTTCAGTTTTAAATCGACCTGAGCAGCAACAGGAAAAGCAGTTGCCGCAATAATAGCACCTGCGAGAATAGCCTTTTTCATTATTATGTCCTTTTGGTGGAGCACGAAATTTGGCACATATGCTACACCGTATTGATTCAATGGAAAAACAAAACCCCGGCAGTCTGAAAGAACGTACCGGGGTTGAGAAAGCGTTAAACCTGCACCTCGTGGGGATTTGGGCTTAAGCCGGGTTGTTTATACCACCGTGCAGGCAAATCCTTTGAGGTAGAAACCTTCCGGATACGCACTGTCAATTGGGTGATCTGCTGCTTGCGCAAAGCGCTCGGTAAACATTACCTTGCGGTGGGCATCCAACGCAGCATCAGCAATGATTTTCTGGAACAGGTTCTGGTCCATCAGACCGGAACAAGAATAGGTCAGCAATGTGCCGCCCGGCTTGAGGATTTGCATCGCCAGCATGTTGATGTCTTTGTAGCCTCTGCACGCACCGGTCAATTGCGCTTTGGATTCCGCAAACTTTGGCGGGTCCATAATCACAACATCAAACAGCTCGCCAGCTTCACGGTAATCCCGCAGCAACTTAAACACATCTGCATTCAGGAACTGAGCGCGTGACAGGTCAAAACCGTTGGTTTCAGCATTTTGCTGAGCGCGGTCAAGCGCCGGCTGGGAAACGTCAACGTTAATGACTTCAGCGGCGTTACCTTTCAGGCATATAAGCCGAAACCTCCGGTATAACAGAAGCAGTTCAGGACACGCTTACCATCGACATATTTCACCGCTGCCTGACGGCTGTCACGCTGGTCGAGGTAAAAACCGGTTTTATGTCCGCCGGCTATGTCTACACCGATCTTGATACCGTTTTCTTCGATGAGCACATGATCAGAAGGGGCCTCACCGTGCAGGATACCGGTACGCAGTTTCAAGCCTTCTTTCTTACGCACGGCAACGTCAGAACGCTCATAGATATTGCAATCTGGGTAGCAGGTTTTGAGTGCCTCGACCAATGCGTCTTTTTGTGCTTCTGCACCGGCGCTCAACAATTGGCAAACCAGGAAGTTGTCGTAGCGGTCGATAGTGATGCCCGGCAGGCCATCTGATTCAGCGGCAATCAGACGGTAACCTGTCAGGCCATCACGCGCGATGACTGAATTACGCAGGGCTTGCGCATCGTTAATACGCTTAACAAAGAACGCGGTATCAATGGCTTCGTCTTCAAAGGTCCAGATACGTACCCGGATCTGGGAGTTTGGGGAAAATGCCCCGCGAGCCAGCCATTTGCCCTGGTGATCGAACACGTCCACGGTCTCACCAAGGGAAGGCTTGCCTTCTACTCGCTGAATACCGCGGGAAAAAATCCAGGGATGACGGCGCAGGACAGACTTTTCTCGTCCTTTCACCAGATACACTGACGCAACCATGATGATTCTCTGTTAGTTGTAGTTTGGAGGGGGCGTATTGTCCGGGAAGCGCAGGGAATTTGCAAACCCGTCTCATTAAGGAAAAACCATGCCGCACTCGGTATACGGCATGGGGCCCGGTTGCTCAGGCTTTCAACCCGTTCATCAGGCTTTGTAGTTTCCCGGCTTGCTCGCGCAGTTCAGCAATGTCGCCTGCGGTCTGGTGCATCATCTCGGTAATCTGGTTGGCCTGGGTGCGAACGTGTTCAACATCAGACGCAATGTTTTCTGCCACGCCACCTTGTTGCTCAGCAGCCGAAGCGATTTCCGCACTGCGGTCGGCAATATTCTGGCTTCGGTCGGTTATCTGGCTGATTTCTGCATCAATGTGCTGCATGAGAGATTCGCTGTTGTCAGCATTGTGCACGGTATCTTCCATAACCGTTTTAAGGTGCTGACTGTTGGCCTGCAGGGCTTCAATCATTTTCTGAATTTCTACGGTCGCATCCTGAGTCCGGCTTGCAAGCGTACGTACCTCATCCGCCACCACGGCAAAACCGCGGCCTTGCTCTCCGGCTCGCGCTGCCTCAATCGCGGCATTCAGCGCAAGCAGGTTAGTCTGTTGGGAAATGCTCTGGATTGTGGCAACCACAGAATCAATTTGTCCGGCCTTTTCATCCAGGGTGACAACAGCATTGGCCGCTTCAGAAATTTCCGCGCTCAGTGCTTGCATAGCGGTCAGAGTATTGGCAACTTGCTGGCGTCCCTGTCGCGAAGCCTCTGTCGCTTGCAGGGTTTCTTCCGAAGTGTTCTGGGCATTACCGGCAACCGTCCGGATTGAACCGGCCATTTCTTCCGTCGCACTTGCCAGCGAGTTCAGATATTGCTGCTGGGCGTCAGCCAGTCGTTCACTTTGCTCACTGCGAGACACCAGCCTGTTGGAAAGGCTGTCCAGCATTTCATTGGCTTGGCGTGTTGCCAGAACCAGTTCATTTTCTCTCTGAGCAACTTTATCAATGGTGATAGCGATGGTGCTGAATTCGTCGCGTACCTGAAAGAAGTTCAGCCGGTTGGTTAAATCCCCGTCTGCCAGCTTTTTCAGCTGAATGTGTTGAGAACATCGCGCCGCCGATAAACGTCATGGTGTAGTAAACCAGCATTAACATGACAAAGAGCAAGATAGATGTCATGACTAAATGTGACGTTGTCACATGACTGAAAAGATCATCATTTTCTGAGATGTTGATGAGGTATGTCTGACCTTTTACAGGAAGGCTGATTTCGTTTTGACTGTTGCCTGTTACAAATGATGAGTTGGCAAGTAAGCGCGCAGCGTCCCGTTCTGAAACATCATATTGACTTAGAATTTGGCTGATAACCTTTGCGTCGTTGGTCAACAATGTGTCATGACGGTTGTCTGCAGCGCTGTATAGCATCATGGCAACGGCCAGCAATGCGATAAGAGGCGAAATAAAAATCAGGTAGAATTTTTCTTGGAGAGTAAGGTGGATCAGGTATTTATCGATCCATCGAAAAGCAATTTCTTTCATTAGATAGACCCGTACTGCGAGCTTTGTGTGAGCAGTGTAATGTAATCATATGTATATGCGTCAAACAAAACATCAAAGAGGTGACATATGTCACGTATATGTGTGCGGGCAAAAGTATCCGGTCATGTTCAGGGTGTGGGGTTTCGCTATCACACCGCCCATGAAGGTTTGAAACTCGGGCTAACCGGTTATGCCAAGAATCTGGTTGATGGTGATGTAGAAGTGCTGGTATGCGGCCAGCAGCCTGATGTGGACGCATTGGTCCGCTGGCTGGAAACCGGGCCGAGGACTGCGACAGTGAATCACTTGGATGTTGAAGAAGTGGAATGGCGTCACATTGAAGGTTCAGCATTCGGTAACTATAGGTATGAACAAAAAGCGGGTGAAAAACCCGCTTTTGTTTATCTGGATAAAATGCTTACCGGTTAAATGCATTTTACTGGCTTGGGTAGGCCGGCGAGCTTTGTCGCCTGTTTTGCCGGCCCTTTAGGAAACAGTTTGTAAAGGTAGCGGCTGTTACCTTTGTCCGGGCCGTATTTTTGTCCCATGGCTTTTACCAACATGCGGATAGCCGGTGAAGTATTAAACTCCTGGTAAAATTCGCGCACAAAGTGCACGACTTCCCAGTGTGCTTCTGTAAGCTCAATCCCTTCCTGCTCAGCCAATACCGGAACCAATGTTTCATCCCAGTCCTGAATGTTTTTCAGGTATCCCTGGGCATCGGTTTCGATCTCTTTGCCATTTGCGATCAGCATGTTTTACCTCTGTGGTACGTTACTCGGTGCAAAGAATAATGTGGCGAAAGGGGACACGCAAAACATTTCCGGATTCCAGATAAAGAAAAAGCACCCGAAGGTGCTTTTCTTATAACTAGTTTGACGATTAATCGTCACCGCCCATGATGCCCAGCAGTTGGAGCAGGCTCAGGAACAGGTTGTAAATAGATACGTACAGCGTGATGGTAGCGGAGATGTAGTTAGTCTCACCACCACGAATGATTTGTTGGGTTGTCAGCAGGATAGCACCGGTTGAGAACAGCACGAACAGGCCGCTCAGTGCCAGTGAAATCATCGGCATTTGCAGGAAGATGTTCGCAATCATGCCGACGAGCAAAACAACGAAACCGGCCATCAGCATTCCGCCGAGGAACGACAGGTCACGCTTGGTAGTCAGTGCATAAGCCGAACATGCCATGAACGTCAGGGCTGTACCACCCAGAGCTGGTGCAATTGCCCAACCCATACCAGCACCAATATACATGTTCAGGATTGGCCCCAGGGTATAACCGGTGAAGCCGGTGAACAGGAAGGTAAATACCAGGCCCATGCTGTTGTTACGGTTCTTTTCGGTCAGGAAAAGCAGACCGTAAAAACCAACTAATGTGATGATGATGCCTGGGTATGGCAGGTTCAGCGCCATTGCCGTGCCGGCTACGAGTGCAGACCAGGCCAGCGTGAGACCCAACAGAAAATAGGTATTACGCAGTACGCGGTTTGTTGACAGTACGCCTTCGCTGGTTTGGTAACCAGAATCGACACGTGGATTCATAACGCTCTCCCCTTAGGGTTAGTTCCAATCTATTAAGACTAATATGGTGGCTGAATCAATGTGGTTCAAGCCTGCCACTTAAATTTCACAAACAGTCTTAGCTAAAATCATAGCGAAAAGCGACGTGTTTGTTATTGATAAGTTGTAAATACTTGTTACCCGGAAAAATGTGCAACAGGCATATTCGGAATATACCAAACATGCGTGTATCAACGCATTGAATTGTTGCAAAAAAGAGGGGCATTCCGTGACGCCCCTCTTGGATACAGATAAGTATTAGTGGTGGAGGATTTGGCTGAGGAACAGCTGAGTCCGGTCCGACTGAGGGTTTTCAAAGAAATCAGTTGGGTTGTTTTCCTCGATAATTTCACCGGCATCCATAAAGATAACCCGGTCAGCGACCTGCTTGGCAAAGCCCATTTCGTGGGTAACGCATAGCATGGTCATACCCTCGTTCGCGAGTTCAACCATTACATCCAACACCTCGCGCACCATTTCCGGGTCAAGTGCCGAAGTCGGTTCATCGAACAGCATTACCTCTGGGCTCATACAAAGAGAGCGGGCGATGGCAACACGCTGCTGCTGTCCACCGGAAAGCTGCCCCGGGAACTTGTTGGCTTGGTCCGGGATCTTTACCCGCTCCAGATACTTCATCGCAATGGCTTCTGCTTCTTTTTGTGGCTTTTTTTGCACCCAAATTGGAGCAAGAGTGCAGTTTTGCAACACAGTCAGGTGCGGAAACAGGTTGAAGTGCTGGAAACACATACCTACTTCACGGCGTACACTTTCGATGTTCTTGAGATCGTCAGTTAGCTCAGTGCCGGAGACAATAATCTGGCCTTTCTGATGCTCTTCAAGACGGTTAATACAGCGGATCATGGTTGATTTACCTGAACCGGAAGGGCCACAAATGACGATTTTCTCGCCCTTGGTGACTTCCAGGTTAATGTTTTTCAACACATGAAACTGGCCATACCATTTGTTCATATCCTTAATGCGGATTACAGGATTTGTCTCTGTTGTCATAACTGCCTTCCCTGATTCCTATCGCTTATGACCAGTGTGTAACTTGTTTTCCAGGTAGATACTGTAACGGGACATACCGAAACAGAATATCCAGAACACCAGAGCAACGAACACGTAGCTTTCCGTTGCGAAACCAAGCCACTCAGGATCCGTCGTGGCGGCCTGACCGACACCCAGAACGTCGAACATGCCGATTATCAGTACCAGGCTGGTATCTTTAAACAGGCCGATAAAGGTGTTCACAATGGATGGAATGGTAATTTTCAATGCCTGAGGGAGAATGATTAAACCCATCTTCTTCCAGTAACTCAGGCCAAGAGCATCTGCCGCTTCGTACTGTCCCTTCGGAATTGCCTGTAAGCCGCCACGAACAACTTCAGCCATATACGCCGAAGAGAACATGACCACACCGATAAGCGCGCGAACGAGTTTATCGGTTTCCGATTCACCGGACATAAACAGAGGCAGCATTACGGATGCCATAAAGAGCACCGTGATGAGCGGAACGCCCCGCCACACTTCAATGTAGACAGTACAGATGCTGCGGATGATCGGCATGTCAGAACGACGGCCAAGCGCAAGCACCACACCGATAGGCAGGGATACCACAATGCCCACAATGGCGATAATCAGTGTGACAAGCAGGCCGCCCCAAAGGTGGGTATCGACCACTTCCAGCCCGAACATACCACCGTAGAGCAGCACACCGGCAACGAACGGGAAGATGTTGACAAAGACCATCCAGATCGCGAAGCGTCGCGGTGTCTTTTCGTAGGCCAACAAAGCGACAAACACCGCCAGCATTGCGTAGAACAGTTTCGGGCGCCACAGTTCTGCTGCCGGGTAAAATCCGAACATGAACTGGGTAAAACGTGCTTTAATAAATACCCAGCATGCGCCTTCCCGAGTACAGGCATCCCGTAGAACCTACCCAGTCAGCATTCAGAAAAGCCCAGTTGACAACATAGGTAACCCCCTGGATTGCGAAATAGGCAAGTATCAGGGTGACAATGCTGTTTACCGGGGATGAAAACAGATTCTTCCTCAACCAACCCACAACACCGACGGTATTGGCAGGAGGTGGAAGACTTGGTTGAAATTCATGTTTATTTGCCATGATCTTACCTCTCCACCAGAGCCATTTTGGCGTTGTAGATGTTCATCAACAGTGAAGTCAGCAGACTCAGCGTCAGATAAACAGCCATTGTCATGGCAATAATTTCGATCGCCTGACCTGTCTGGTTAAGCGTTGTGCCGGCAAACACAGACACAAGATCCGGGTAACCGATTGCCATTGCGAGTGAAGAGTTCTTGGTTAGGTTAAGGTATTGGCTGGTCAGGGGTGGAATGATGATTCGCATCGCCTGCGGGATAACCACCAGACGCAGTGTTTTACCGCGAGGTAAGCCCAGTGCCTGCGCAGCTTCAGTCTGTCCGTGGTTTACCGCATTGATCCCCGAACGAACAATTTCGGCAATGAACGATGCTGTGTAGATCGACAAAGCCAGAACAAGCGCTGCCAGTTCAGGTATGACGCTGATACCGCCCCGGAAGTTAAACCCCTTCAGTACAGGTACTCAAGAGAGATAGGCATTCCCATGACAAAGTAGGTCACAAGGGGAAGACCAACAACCAATCCGGTACAAACCATGAGTACCGGGCTTTGCTCTCCGGTCAGTTTTTGCTTCTTTTTTGCCCAGCGGGCGTAAAGAATTGCACCCACCACAGCCACGGCAAGAGCAAAGAAAATAACTGACGCACCTTCACCCATAACAGGTGCTGGGAAATAAAGCCCCCGCACATTCAGGAATATCGCTTCTCCGAGACTCATACTCTGGCGAGGAGAGGGGAGTGCCTGGAGGACTGCGAAGTACCAGAAAAAGATTTGGAGCAAAAGCGGGATATTACGAAACGTTTCAATATAAACTGCTGCGAATCGGCTCACCAGCCAGTTGCTGGAAAGTCGAGCGATACCCATGATAAAACCCAGAACTGTCGCGAGAATGATTCCGAGAACAGAAACAAGCGCGGTGTTCAGGAGTCCAACAACGAACGTTCTTCCGTAAGAGAACGTTTCATCGTATTCAACGAGCGTTAAGCCAATGCCAAAGCCTGCTTCCTCTGAAAGGAAGTCGAATCCGGTTTCAATACCCCGGGCGTCGAGATTGACAAGCGCGTTGTTGACGATCGTGTAGAAAAAGAAAAGCAAACCACCAATTGCTAAGGCCTGAAAAACGACAGACCTAAAGACCGGATTGTATAGAAGGCTCTGCTTTTTATCTGGAGCACGGTCGGACGACATTATCTCTTGGGCAGTTTTATTAGGAGCCATACAACTACCTCAGTTCCTACATGGTTTAATGGAGGCACAAAGTGCCTCCATACATATGTCGAGATTTCAGTTCAATCCATTAGCGGATTGGTGGCGCATACATGATGCCGCCCTGGTTCCACAGTGCATTCAGACCGCGGGAGATGTTGAGAGGTGAGTCAGAGCCTACTGTGCGCTGGAAGCTTTCACCGTAGTTACCCACTTGCTTGACGATCTGGTAGCCCCAATCGTCAGACAGGTTCAGACCTTTACCTTTTGGACCATCCAGACCCAGCAGACGCTTGATGTTTGGATCGTTAGATTTCAGCATTTCATCTACGTTTGCAGACGTCACACCGAATTCCTCAGCGTTTACCATTGCAATCAGAGACCAACGCACAATGTTGAACCAGTTGTCGTCACCCTGACGAACGACTGGGCCCAGAGGTTCTTTGGAAATGATCTCAGGCAGAACCACCGCTGAGCTAGGATCAGCAAGGTTCAGGCGAAGAGCATACAGACCTGATTGGTCAGTGGTCAGCACGTCACAACGACCTGCTTCGAAGCCCTTAGAAGTTTGTGCAGAGGTATCGAATACCACTGGCTCGTAGCTCATACCGTTTACACGGAAGTAATCCGCAAGGTTCAGCTCCGTTGTGGTACCTGACTGAACACACACAGCAGCACCGTCGAGTTCTTTAGCGCTGCTCACACCCAGATCTTTTTTAACCATAAAACCCTGACCGTCATAGTAGTTAACGCCGGCAAAGTTGAGGCCGAGGGTAGTGTCACGTTGAAGAGTCCAGGTGGTGTTGCGTGAGAGGATGTCAATCTCACCAGACTGCAGCGCAGTGAAACGCTCTTTAGCAGTGAGCGGGATAAATTTAACTTTTGATTTGTCGCCCAGCGTGGCTGCTGCAACCGCTTGGCAGAATTCTACGTCAATGCCTTCCCATTCGCCTTTGGCGTTGGGGTTGGAGAAACCTGGAAGACCAGTACTAACACCACAGCTAACGTATCCTTGTTTCTTGACTTTATCCAAGGTCTCGTTTGCTGCAGCTGGCATGGTAACCAGCGCTGCAGATGCCGCTACTGCTGCGACAAGCGCTTTGATTTTAGTCATGTTTCCTTCCTGTATTTTCCTGTGTTGTTGTAAGAGGGTTGTCTTGTGATCAACCAAAGTGGAGCGTGTTGTGTTTATTTATACAATATACGTGCCTATATTTACCGAAAGCGGATAAAGACACATTTTATTAACATTCCTGAGTATAGAGATTCTTTGTATTTCGTCCAGTGGTCTGATGTCGACTGGATCACGTTATTTGTTATGAAGATATAAAAAGTTTGTTTTCATAATGAATACATTGCGGGTTTTACTGTGTTCAGGAAGGGGGTAGGGAATGTGCTTCACCGTTTTGGGGCTATTTCTGCACCTTAAATAAGCAAAAAACCTTGTTATTGGCAGTGTTTAAATTTTAAACAGCTGGCTATTGTCGGGCATCGAAGCATGTAAGAAATTTCCTTCGACTGACATTTTGTTTCAGAGACTATGCGTTGAAAGGACTACATTTCTAGTAACAAATGCTTAGGTAGAAGTACTAGTGCGAGAGTACGTGCTATGAATTTCTATCCCCACAAAATGTATTTTTATTCTGATTCTTGTGATTTTCACGTCAGCAGGAAGGAAAGATAAGCTTGGTGAATACACAACTTGGAGTTTTGGGATTTTTGTATCGATCGCAACTCAAACGTATCAATTATCTATGTTTATACCTCAGACTCTGTCGCTGTTTGGTGTATAGATAGATAATAAAATGCTTACTGTTGAATAATATATTGGGCACAGGTTTTGAGTGATATAATCAGCATATACGCTGCATGAACGCTAAATGTTAATTATATGTTAACAGGTGGAAATCCAAGAAAACGTGCGTTGTGGCACAGTCACGTCTTTTGTCAGTTACTTCCACCTGTGAGTTTAAGTATTATGAGATCGATGGGTCTGCAGTCCTGTCAGAACAATGCGCAACCATATTCATATTTGGAGTACATAGCTTGATCAGTGTTTTTCTTGTCGATGATCATGAACTGGTTCGCACAGGGATAAGACGTCTTTTAGAAGATGTTCGTGGAATTAAAGTGGTAGGGGAAGCCCACAGTGGAGAAGAAGCCGTCAAATGGTGTCGCCAGTCCCATGCCGATATCGTTTTGATGGACATGAATATGCCGGGTATCGGTGGTTTGGAAGCCACGCGGAAGATTCTCCGTGCCAACCCGGATGTAAAATTATCGTACTGACTGTTCATACAGAGAATCCGTTCCCGACAAAAGTGATGCAAGCGGGTGCTGCAGGCTACCTGACAAAAGGTGCTGGGCCGGATGAAATGGTTAATGCAATCCGCCAGGTTCATTCCGGGCAACGTTACATTTCTCCTGAAATTGCGCAGCAGATGGCGCTCAGCCAATTTTCTCCGGCAGCAGAAAATCCGTTCAAAAACCTTTCTGAGCGAGAACTGCAAATCATGTTGATGATTACAAAAGGGGAGAAAGTTACCGATATTTCTGAGAAACTGAACCTCAGTCCGAAGACAGTGAACAGCTATCGCTATCGTCTTTTCGAAAAGCTTTCAATCAAAGGCGATGTAGAGTTGACTCACCTGGCTATCCGACACGGTATCCTTGATACAGAGAGTTTGTAGGCTTTCTGAAAAGGGTCGATAAACCTCAAGCAGAAATATTGTCGCTGTGCCTGATTCATTTGAACCCAAAAGTTTCCTGAAAACTGTCCCTCACCAACCCGGCGTTTACCGAATGAAAGATGCCGATGGTGAGGTGATTTATGTCGGTAAAGCCAAAGATCTCAAAAAGCGCCTTTCAAGCTACTTCCGGATTAATGTACCGGGTGAGAAAACGCGTGCATTGGTGCGTCAGATTGCTTCCGTAGAAGTCACGGTAACCCATACCGAGACCGAAGCGCTGATCCTCGAACACAACCTGATTAAGAAATACCTTCCGCGTTACAACGTCCTGCTTCGTGATGATAAGTCGTATCCATTTATTCTACTGACCAGCCATGAACACCCTCGATTGAGCATGCATCGGGGGGCGAAACGCCGTAAAGGTGAGTACTTCGGACCTTACCCGGATTCGGGTGCGGTGCGACAAAGTCTGCATTTACTTCAGCGTATTTTCCCGGTCAGGCAGTGCGAAGATTCCGTGTATGCAAACCGCACGCGCCCTTGCCTGATGTACCAAATTGGCCGCTGCTCTGCCCCCTGTGTAGAGGGGTATGTTTCTGATGACGAGTATGCGGAATTAGTGAATCACGCACGGTTGTTTTTGCAGGGGAAGGATCGCCAGGTCATTTCATTGCTGGTGGAAAAAATGGAAAAAGCCAGTGCGACGTTACAGTTTGAAAAGGCCGCCGAATACCGGGACCAGATTCAGGCATTGAGACGGGTTCAGGAACAGCAGTTTGTTTCCCATGACAGTGATGACGACCTTGATGTTGTTGGTGTGGCGGTAGAGAGCGGGGTTGCTTGCATCCACGTTCTTTTTCTGCGCCAGGGGAAAGTGCTTGGCAGCCGTAGTTACTTTCCAAAAATGCCGGCCGATACCCAACTCGCGGAGTTGGTTTCCGGTTTCCTCGGGCAGTATTACCTGCAACAGGAGCACGGGAGAACCTTGCCGAGTGTCATTCTTGCTGGGGTTGACTTGGGTGAGGAAACGCAATTGCTCAGCGAAACACTCACTGAAATGGCTGGCCGTAAAATTCAGATCCAGTGCAGGCCAAGGGGAACTCGGGCTCGCTTTCTCAAATTGGCCCAGACGAATGCCTTGTCTGCCCTTACCAGCAAAATTAACCACCGGATGACCATTCACCAACGCTTTGATGCCCTGTGTGAAGCTCTGAACCTAGAGCAAATTCAGCGCATGGAATGCTTTGACATATCGCATACGATGGGTGAGCAGACGGTAGCGTCCTGTGTGGTATTTAACCGGGATGGCCCCGTTAAGCCCGAGTACCGGCGCTACAATATCTCTGGAATTACCGGTGGTGATGATTATGCGGCAATGGCGCAGGCTCTGGAAAAGCGTTACGGAAAGCAACTGGATGAAGAAAAAATCCCTGACATTATTTTCATTGATGGCGGTAAGGGGCAGTTGAACCGGGCCTGGAGTGTGATGCGTCCACTGATGGCTGACTGGCCTAAGCAGACACTACTATTGGGTGTCGCAAAAGGTACCACCCGGAAACCGGGATTGGAGACGTTGATAAAAGTGGATGGCGAAAGTTTTACGTTGCCATCAGATGCGCCGGCGTTACACCTAATCCAGCATATCCGGGATGAGAGTCACAACCATGCTATTGGTGGTCACCGGCAGAAAAGAGCGAAAGCGCGGCAGAAAAGTGTTCTCCAGGAAATTGAAGGTGTCGGGCCGAAACGCCGGCAGGCAATACTTAAATATCTTGGCGGATTGCAGGAGCTTAAACGGGCAAGTGTTGAAGAAATCGCCAAAGTTCCTGGAATCAGTAAAACATTGGCGGAGAAAATCCATTCTTCATTGCAACACTCCTGAGGTTCGGGCAACATAGCCCTGTTGTAAATTTACCAGCGAAATCCTATGCGCCTGAATATACCAACAATACTGACGCTGCTACGCGTCGCGCTCATCCCATTTTTTGTTATCGCATTCTATCTTCCATACAGCTGGGCGCCATTTGTCACTGCGTTACTGTTTGTTATTGCCGGTTTTACTGACTGGTTGGACGGCTATCTGGCCAGAACGCTTGGGCAGACAACTCGCTTTGGGGCGTTTCTCGACCCGGTTGCCGACAAGGTCATGGTCGCCATTGCGCTGGTACTTATTGCTGAACACTACCACTCCATCTGGATCACCATCCAGCGGCGACGATGATAGCCCGTGAAGTCATTATTTCAGCCCTTCGCGAGTGGATGGCTGAACTGGGTAAACGCGCTTCTGTCGCGGTTTCCTGGGTAGGTAAATTTAAAACGGCAACCCAGATGCTGGCATTGACGCTGCTGTTGTGGCGCCCGAACGGTGAAATTATTCTGGCGGGTTACGTGTTGCTTTATGTGGCGACAGCACTGACGTATTGGTCCATGTACCAGTACCTGCTTGCCGCAAAAGATGACTTGCTGTCCGATGAACATATGTAATTAATGCTAAGTTCTTCAACTACATGTCAAAAAGGCCGCTGATTTCAGCGGCTTTTTTGTATCCCTAATTTCGCTCTACCCGGGAAACAGCAACGCGGAATGAGAGCCAATCAAACTCGCCCATCCGGAGTGTTTCAGTGCGTCCACTTCTGTGTCAAATACCTTTGAAAGGGAACAGCCATTCCTTCAGGTATTTTCCTTGAATTGAACGCACTGAAATCACTCTGAATGACGCACCTTGAGGTGGTTTGGGTATAAAAACAATCACCTTCTCACGGATACTCTTATTGTCCTCTGGATCTTTTCATTGGTCTGGAGGTATTTATACCAATCAGACTCATTCATTGACCATTCTGACTGGTTAAAATCATCCATTACTTCGTTGCTCGTTTTGATGTTAGCGCCACTAGCACCTGCAACTCGCGCGTTGAACTGAATGATTTTTCCTGCGTCTTCTCTGACCAACAAATTAATTCAATTGGTGTAATCTTTCGATTCTTCCGCCTTGTGAGAAACAAAATTGATTCCCGGCAGGAGAAATTCGAAGGATAAACACGTCCTTTAGATGAAGGAGTTTAAACCGTCTGAATGAGCAGAAATGAGATTCCCTAGAGCAAGTAGGTGACGATTCTGGAATTCTGCCAGTTGAACAGATTTGCCCAATCCAAAGGGATATCGTTGTGAAGGGGACAAAAAAACCGGCCGTAGCCGGTTTTTCAGTATTTACGACAGTATTATCAACAAGGTGCCGGCCAAAGTCAGCAAGATGTTTGCGATGGCGTAGGTACCGGCGTATCCCAGTGCCGGGATAGTGCTTCGGGCATACTCTGTGATCATGTCCATTGCCGGTGCGCAGGTACGTGCTCCGACAATCGCCCCGAACAGAAGCGCGCGGTTCATCTTGAGGATATAGGCACCGACCAGATAAGCCACAATCACCGGAATGACGCTGACACAGAAACTGGCGAAAACAATCTTCAAACCCATTTGTGCCAGATGTTCCCAAAGGTTCCCACCTGCACTCAGGCCAACACCCACCATAAAGGTCATCAGGCCAAGGTCTTTAATCATATTCAGTGCGCCTTGCGGTACATAGCCGAATGTAGGGTGGTTGGCGCGCAGGAAACCCAGCGTGATACCGGAGATAAGAAGACCGGCAGCATTACCCAGGCCAAATGTCACATGCCCGAAGGTCATGGTAATCATGCCGAGCGCAGAGCCCAGAATGAAGAAACAGCAAAACGCCAGCAGGTCTGCAATCTGGCTGTGAATGGACACAAAACCAATACGTTCAGCCAGACCCATTACGCGGCTGCGCTCACCACTTACCTGAAGGACGTCGCCTTTCGCGATGAAGATGTTGTGATCCAAAGGCATTTCAATCTGAGCGCGGACAACACGGTTGAGGAAACAGCCGTATTCAGACAGGTTTAAATCAGACAAGCGCTTGCCAACAATGCTGTCATTTTTAACAACAATCTCTTCGTCTGCGATGCGCAGGTCCAGCAGGTCACGGTCGAACACTTCCTTGCCATTGCGGAAACTCGGGTCAAGGCGAGCATGGCTGTCTGGGTAGCCTACCAGCGCGATTTCATCGCCTTCCTGCAAGATAGCATCACCATCCGGGTTTGCCAGAATGCCGTTACGGCGGATCCGCTCGATATAACAACCGGTTTGGCGGTAAATACCCAGCTCGCGAAGGTTACGGCCGTCAATCCATTTAATCAGTTCCGGGCCCACACGGTAGGCACGAATGATCGGCAGGTAAACCTTGCGCTGTGCAGAAGAGCCGAGGCCGCGCTCCAATGCAATTTGTTGCGCCGAATGTTCAAGGTTTTGCTTTTGTAATTTTGGCAGCAGTTTAGCCAGCATAATAAGGCTGACCAGGCCAACCAGGTATGACATGGCGTAGCCAACGCTGAGGTTGTCTACAATGTGGGCAATGGCATTGGGATCGAATTTATCGCTGGACAAGCCACTGGACAAGGCGTCTTTGGCTCCCACAAGAACCGGGGTTGCCGTCAGTGCGCCCGCCATCATACCGGTAGCGATACCAAAGTCGATATGGAGATGTTTGGCGAATACCAACGTCAGGACAACCGCAGTAATCAGGACGGTGAGGGCCAGAACAAGATATGACTTGCCATCGCGGAAAAATATGCCGAAGAAGTTAGGACCTGCTTCGATACCGACGCAGAAAATAAACAGCATAAAGCCAATACTGAGGGCATCGGGAGAAAAAGAAAACCCGGCATTACCCAGAAGAAGGGCTGTGAGCAATACACCGATTGAATTACCGAATTGCATGGTACCAATCCGGATTTTTCCGAGAGTCAGACCTATAGCAAGGGTGACAAAAAGCAACAGGATATCGTTTTGGTGCAGAAGGTCTACAACATCAATGTTCACGGTAAGTTATTTGGCTTTTGGCAGGTCACGAATAGATGGCACATTATAGCGGTTTGCAGCTCGATGTAATGCAAAACTTGCTGGGAATTCGCTCAACTGCTGGTTCAGTGTCCAATGGTAAAAATTTTCGTCTGCGCATTAGATTTCTCAAAGCATGAGATAAATTCATTCCAAGGTATTAAGCGATCATTCTCACCGGCTGAAATGCTTTTGTTGGAACCAATGAGTCGACTATTTCAGAACAGGCAGGAAATGTTCAGGAGGGGACGGGAGATAAACAAAAAGCGCAGCAGGTGCTGCGCTTCTCAGAAACTTTACCGGTTTGGATTAGTTGAACAGGCCGAGGTTTTCTTTTGCATAGGCTTCGAAATCGGTACAACCACCAATGTGTTGCTGATCGACGAAGATTTGTGGAACGGTTTCAACAGGCTTACCGACTGTTTTTTCAAGGTCAGCTTTGCTGATGCCTTCCGCGTGAATATCTACGTAGCGGTAATTGAAATCGTCACGCTCGGCCTGGAGCTTTTCAGCCAGTTCCTTAGCTCGAACACAGAATGGGCAACCCGGGCGACCAAAAATCACGACAAACATAAAATTCTCCTTCGTTCTTGTTGGTGACAACTATGCCTGAATCCTGACAACGAGAAAAGAGGGGAGAGCCTCTTGTTATGATAGGTTCCATCTATTGATTGGAATCGCATTTTCTAGTGGGGAAATCCAGCCTGTATTTGTAAGCATTACAGAGGCGTACGGTGCGTGACAGAGCGCGCATATTCTCTCTGTACCTTGTCTGAGTGTGATAAACCTGTGCTGAATCAAAGCGATGATATGCCGGATCTTACAAGTTACTTTCAACAGATGTTTTTACGACAAGGAGTAGTTATGTTCCAGTTTATGACAGCGACGCGAATCGTCTTTGGCGAAGGTGCACTTATGAATTCGCTGAGCCTTTTTAACCAGTACGGATACAGTGCGTTGCTGGTGACTGGAAAAAACGATGAGCGGGCACAACCCATCATCAGCTATTTCAAATTACAGAATATTCGCTACCAGCAAGTCGCTGTCCATGGCGAGCCCCTGATCGCCATGATTGAAGAACTGGCAGCAGCCGGGCGTCAATTTAAACCGGATATGGTGATTTCCATCGGGGGTGGCAGCGTTATCGATACGGGTAAAGCACTTTCGGCCTGATTCCCAACCAAGGCAGCGTCTATGACTACATCGAAATTGTTGGCAGAGCATTGCCGTTAAGTGCAAAACCGCTTCCCTTTATTGCCATTCCAACAACTGCCGGGACCGGCTCTGAAGTGACCCGTAATGCAGTATTGAAGTCTGCTCAGGAAAACATGAAGGCTGCTATACGAAGCCCGGAACTGCTTCCCACCATGGCTATTGTCGACCCCACGTTGACTTACGGTACCGACCGGGCGTTGTCGGGCTATGCTGCGATGGATGCATTTACCCACCTGATGGAGTCTTATGTTTGCAGTGACCCGAACCCACTGACTGATATGGTCTGCGAAGAAGGTATTCGCCGCTTGGCTTCCGCCATATTGCCTGCCTGTGAGGATGATGAGCCGCGTGCCCGCGCAGACATGGCGTTTGCTGCGATGTTGGGTGGGATGGCTATGTCGAATGGTAAGCTTGGTGCGGCACACGGCCTGGCTGCTGCGCTGGGGGGACGTTTACCGGTCGGGCACGGCATTATTACCGCTCAGCTTGCACCTTATGTGATGCAAGAGAACGTCTTTGCGGCACGCGAAGCCGGGCGAATTGATGTATTGAATCGCTATCGCCAGCTTGCCTGTCTGCTGACCGGTCGCATGAATGCGGAAATCATTGATGGTATCCGGTGGGTTAAGCGCACGCTTCGACGGCTTGAATTACCGGGTTTGTGTGATTTTGGCCTGTGTAACACCATGTTTGAAGAAGTTGCCGAAGACGCACTCAAATCCAGCTCTATCAAAGGCAATCCGCTTCCGCTGAACAAAGACCGTTTGGTACATATTCTCGAGCGGGTATGTACAGATGCTGAAATTTCAATTGATCTGGAAGAAAGCCGTTAGACTAAAGAGTGACAGGTACAGGTTGCCAACTTACAGGTCATACGATAAAAACTGAGTAACCAACGAGAGATCGTTGATGCATTTTCTATGGACAACTATGTCACGGACACGCATGCACCTTTTTCCATGGCAGTTTGGAAAAAGCGACCATGCAAACAGGAGAATACAGGGATGAATCAGGTCATAGATACGTTACTCAGCCATCGCTCTATTCGTAAATTTTCCGACGAGCCTATTTCCACAGAACAGCTTGCTCAGATTCTGGATTGTGCTCGGTCAGCATCGTCTTCCAGTTTCATTCAATGCACTTCAGTGATTCGTATCACCGACAGCGACAAGCGTGCGAAACTGGCCACACTTGCCGGAAACCAAGCCTATGTTGAGCAAGCTGCTGAATTTCTGGTTTGGTGCGCAGATTTCAACCGACATCTTGCTGTAAAGCCGGACGCCCGTGTCGGCTACACAGAACAAACCCTTATTGGTGCAGTTGATACTGCCCTTATGGCGCAAAACGCATGGTGGCAGCAGAATCGATGGGATTGGGCGGGGTCTATATAGGTGGCATTCGCAATAATCCGGACAAGGTATCTGAACTTCTTGAGTTGCCACAACAGGTTGTACCGCTGTTTGGTATGTGCCTTGGGTATCCTGCACAAAATCCAGAGATTAAACCCCGTCTTCCGGTTTCGATCCTGCTTCACACCGACAGGTACCAAGAACTGAATACTGCGGAACTGGCCGACTATGACCGCGATGTCCGTGAGTACTACCTCACCCGCACCGGTGGCAACAAAGACATGAGCTGGAGTGAACAAATTGGCGAGACGCTGTCAAAAGAGGCTCGTCCGTTTATGAAAACATTCCTCAAAAGCAAAGGATTCAACATTCTTTGATTTGCTGTCCCTGTCCGGCGGGGGGCTTTGTTTTCCCGCCAAATTGCCGCCTACATTCTTTACTTATTCTTTTCAAAAACTCCCTTTTAAATGAAAGAAAACTGCTATTTATGACAGTTTTGATATGCGATTTGTCTTAATTGTAAGGAAGTGCTGCTTTGCTTTGATTGGCATCACGCAAGTTGCTAGACTCCGCGCGCTTTTGCAGCCGGTATTCCCGGTTCACGAATTCAATTAATAACCTGCCGGTATTCGTACAGTCGGAATCCAGGCAGTCTCATTCCGTTCAAAGTATTGAGTTAGCTAATGATTAAACTGAATAAAGCTGCCCGCATTTTGGCTGCCGGTTTCTGTATTAACCTGTGTATGGGTATCCTGTATGCATGGAGTGTTTTCAAGCAAGCGCTGGTGGTTGAACAAGGTTGGTCAAACGCTGACGCTTCAATGCCTTACACCGTTGCCGTAATCTGTTTCTCACTCTCCCTGCTTGTCGCCGGAGTCGTACAGGATCGTATGGGTCCGCGTAAGGTACTGATTCTGGGTACCGTAATGGTAGGTCTGGGTATGATCGTATCCAGCTTTGCAACATCACCAATTGTGCTGATCCTAACGTTCGGTATCCTGACCGGAGTTGGCATTGGCTTTGGATATGCGTGCCTGGCTCCTTCGGCGATGAAGTGGTTCCACCCATCGAAGAAAGGCTTGGTAAATGGTCTGATTGCCGCGGGTTTCGGTCTGGCGGCGGTATATCTTGCGCCGCTGACATCTAGCCTGATCGCTGAGTACGGAATTAACAACAGCTTTATGATTCTGGGTGTAGGCATCCTGGTCATTGCGGTACCACTGGCCTGTACGATCAGTAATCCGCCAGAGGGATATGTGCCTGAAACACCGGCTGGCTATAAAGCTAAAACCGATAGCGCTCCGGTGAGCATGGACTGGCGCGGTATGCTGAAACTCCACAGTTTTATTCACTGTGGGCGATGTATGCACTGGCATCTTCTGCTGGCCTGATGATCATCGGGAATATCACCTCAATTGCAGCCCAACAGGCAAACATTACTCAGGCGGCATTTCTGGTTGTGATCCTGTCAGTATTTAACTCGGGTGGACGAATTGCTGCGGGTATTCTGTCAGATAAGATCGGTGGCGTTAAAACCCTGATGCTGGCATTCATCATGCAGGCGGTAAACATGGCAATGTTCGCCGGGTATGACGGTGAGTTTACGCTTATGGTTGGTGCGGCAATGGCCGGTGTGGGTTACGGTACGTTGCTTGCTGTGTTCCCATCAATTACGGCTGAATATTACGGCCTGAAAAACTACGGTGCCAACTATGGTGTGTTGTATACCGCATGGGGTATCAGTGGCTTTATCGGCCCGGTTGTTGCCGCTGTGGCAGTGGACATGACCGGTACTTACTCTGTGGCATATATGATCTGTGCTGTGATGCTGGGTGTCGCCATTGTCCTGTCTGCCGTGACCAAACCGGTAACAGAGTCAACCTTAGCGAAACCTGCTTTGGCATAACGTCGATTTTGTGATGTCTGAAAACCCGGCTTCTTGCCGGGTTTTTTGTGCGCGTATTTTATGAAAACGTTGAGCAAAAGTTGAGCACATGAAAAAGTGCGATAAAAAGTGTGTCTATTTAATTCGGAATGTCAGTATCTGTTTACTTGGCTCGCCCAGTTCAGCATAATGCGCCGCCTTTTTACTTTTAATTTTCTTTTTTTCTAAGGTGCATGATGGAACAAAAACTGGCTAACCCAGCGCCACTCGGCTGATGGGCTTCGGCATGACCACTGTTCTCCTGAATATCCATAACGCTGGATTTTTCCCAATCGATTCAATGATTCTGGCCATGGGCATTTTCTACGGCGGCCTGGCACAGGTGATCGTGGGTATTATGGAATTCAAGAAAGGTAACACTTTCGGTACCACAGCCTTCACTTCTTATGGACTTTTCTGGCTGACACTGGTTGGTCTGATGGTTATGCCTAAGCTGGGCTGGGCGGAACCAAGTCCTCATACTTTCATGGGTTGGTATCTGGCAATGTGGGGAATCTTTACTGCATTTATGTTTGTGGGTTCTCTGCGTTACTGCTTTGCGAAACAATTCGTATTTGGCAGCCTGACTGTCCTGTTCTTCCTGCTTGCAGCCCGCGATTTCACAGGCAGTGCATTCATCGGAACCATTGCTGGTTTTGAAGGCATTGTTTGTGGTGCCAGTGCAATTTATTTCGCAATGGCGCAAGTGCTTAATGAAGAGTACGGACGCACTATTTTGCCTGTTGGTGAAAAGAAGCCGGAAATGACAGCAAAAGCAGTCGCAGCTTAATTTCTCAGATTCTAAAAAGCCCTGCCATTGATTGGCAGGGCTTTTTTTGCCGGTACGCTTCTGTTTACACCGTTAAACAGACCGGGGTCAGGGGAGCAGGGCGATGAACCAGGTAACCCTGGAAGTAGTTGACGCTGGCATTGTTAAGATGCGTGTACTCTTCCTGTGTCTCAACACATTCTGCGACCACTTTCAGGTTCATCTGCTGGGCAATGTCACAGATGCTGCTGATAATGGCACTGCGAATTGGATCAGCATGACAATTCCTCACAACGCCACCATCAATCTTCACTATATCAATGGGTAAGTTCAGTATCTGCTCATAAGTGGCGTGGCCTTTCCCGAAGTCATCCAACGCAATCCGGCTCCTCGCATCTTTAGCTTACAAAGGTTATCCGCGAGTTTTGCCGGGTCTTCTATGCTGCCGGTTTCCACCAGTTCAATACACAGCTTATCGAAGGGTACCTTCAAGCGCTCTGCTTCGGAGATCAGCCGATCTATGGCACTGTCCAACGTGAGGAAATCCGGTGAAAAATTGATTGATGCATATCCCACATTAGACAGTGACATTTGTGATAGCAGTTTCAGCGTCCGACAGACGATTTTCCCTTCAAGCTCTTCCAGGCGGCTGAGCTTTCTTGCATAGAGGAAGACGCGCTCTGTCTCCAGAGGCATGCCTTTGTAGGAAAACCGGGACAATATCTCAAAACGATAAGTTTCATCTGTCCCTGATGACTGATACCGCTGGTGGAGAATAGCAATATTTTCTTCGTCCATGTCATAGAAGAAACCGAGATAGTCTTCAAAGCTGGTGTTGTCACAGTCGATCAGAATCGCATTGGACAGCGGATCGGTGAGTTTTGCGTTGAGGTGCAATAGGTTAACCCGTTGTCTGAGCATACCGGGTTCCGGGCAGTGGCAGTAATAAATACGCCCAAATTCCACATTCAGGTTGCAGGCTTTGAGGTAGCTGTTTACCTGGTCAGGCAGCTTCTCAAGCCGTGAAATACTGCGAATGTTATACTCGGAAATGATGGCGAGCGCATTGATATCATAGAGAATATAGCTGCTGTCATACATGAAGGTATCACGCTTTAACACGCAAGCAATGGCCTGGATAATTTGCTCCCTACGCTCTGTGGGGTACTTGAATATCGCTGAAAGATCGACAGCGGCCACCAGGAAACCACGCAAGTTGGTTGTATCTTTTGCCAGTTTTTGGAAGGTACCGAGGTGACTGGCATTGTCGAAATAAAGATGCTGCTTATGGGTTTCTATTTCGCGTCGGAGGTTTATTTTGTACTCCAGCACGATATAGACGATGAGTGAAAAAATGTAGAAAACAGTCAGTTTGGTGTTCAACTCATTGATACCGAATCCCTTGTAATTGTGAATCAGCATCGTGTAGCCGGTGACAATAAGAATAATCTGCGTCAGCTCAGAGATTTTGAATACCGCCAGGATAGCAAGCGGCAAAAGTAGCAGGTAAGTCAGGTAAGGGTGCAGAATCTGGCTGGCGTAAAACAACACTGAAAGAATCAGGCCAATGATGGTGATTTTACAGCCAAGCTCGGACTTGAAATTACGTATCTCGTTGGAAAGCAGCATAATCATATGCCGGTTCCGGTGTGCCAGAAGCAAACAAAGAGTAATCAGTGGAGCAGTTAAAAGAACGCCAATAGAATCGACCAGAAACAGGTTCAGGGCTTTCTCAAAAGGGTATAGCTCTGAAGCCAGCAGGCAAATTGTAATCGCAGAAATTCCGGGTATAACGAAGACACAGAAGCAGAAATAGAACTTGAAAGCACTTGGGTGACCGCGAAACCGGTTATAAAAGGATAGCGCCAATAACTGACCGACCACTAATGTCAGCGTATAGATAAATCCGATGCCGTTCGGTATAAAATTGAAGCCGCTGTAGTACAGAAACAGCCCGAGGCTTGCACCCACGATACCAATGTTCCCATAGACATAGGCGACTGCAACGATCATACCGCTACTGATGGAGAGCAGTTGTACGTTGGAAACAGTGACGGTAGAGAAATCTGCGGCGTAGAAGCTAAGAACAGTCAACACGCAGGAAACCAAAAACGCTGAGTAAGGGTTATACCTTTCAACCTGGCCTGGAGCGAACATAAAACGCGTCATACGATTGTCACCCTGTTTCGGCCATTATGTTTGGATTCATAAAGGGCTGCGTCGGCGCGTTTGTATGCGCTGCTGAAAGTGGTATTGGTATCATGGACTCCGCCGATTGAGACGGTAACGGTTAAGCCGGCGATAGGGGATTCCTCAACCACTTTTCTGAGCAATTCAGCCTTGTCCAGGAGTGCCAGCGCATCCATATTTTCAAAGCAGCAAACGAATTCTTCTCCGCCCCAGCGTATTGCCATATCACCCGCTCGAATACACCGCCCGATGCGTTGAGTGATTTGATGGATGACATCATCGCCTTTTTTATGGCCATAGGTGTCATTGATGCGTTTGAAGTTATCAATGTCGATGAGCAAAAGGGAAAAACGGGTCATTTTTCGCAATTTACTTTCATAATAATCACGGCGATAAAAACCTGTCATTTTGTCCCGCTGTAAAAATCTTCGTTCGTTGTTTTTTTGCGCACCATACAGGTAGAGAATCGCTGATAAAATAAAGGATGGAATTAACATCCATTTTACAATATCAATAAAGTTAACACCCAGCACAATAGGACCATTTACGGCACAAGGAAGGTTTATTTTTGTTTGGAAAATGTTGGGTGATTTCCCTTCGGTTATAACAGTATAGTGTTCTTTGTTGTATTCATTAACAATGTTACTCGTAAGTGAAGCATTTAAATCCACGGCTAAAAGTGCATCGAGTTTTTTGTTGTTATAAATTGGGAAATATAATGTACGAATTAGTTGATTGCTGCCTTCTTCATGGTAAGGCTCTGTCAGCTTGATGTTGCACCCGTAAAATGATTCATAGGTATCTTTAATGTCCTCTTCTTCCACAATTCTGCTCATAACAGCGTTGTCATCGAATGATGAAAGCTTTTCCTGATAAAACGGCCTGAGAGGGTAGAAATGGGAATAGACGGCGGGGTTCTCCAGAACCGCTATTGTCCAGACAGAACCCGGTGCAATGTTTTCGAGTTCCGATCTTAGCTTATTGATACCAACCGACAATATCCGGATGTAACCAGGTTTATTAACAACAATATCCACCCCATTTCTTTGGTGAAGACCACTGTTTAAAAAGATCTGGTCCGAATTGTTATAGAATGAAGCAAAACGGCGGCTAGTTGAGAATAAATCTCGATAAATATAGCTGATTTTGCTTTCTACTTTTCCTATACGATAGATGTTGTAACCCTGGTAAAAAACAGACAATGCGAACAATGTAATAAAGAAGGTTTTAAAAAACCGGAATAAATCACATTGCTTAATATGTTGTATCAACCAGCGCTTCATACGGGCTTCTTTAAATTTGGTAAGACCAGTAATTTTATTCCTATCTCTAGATATTTGGAATGGATTTTTATAAGGGTGGGAGATATGAGAAGGGCCGAAGTTTCTCTCTGTTCATGTTCCATTCAGTTTATTAACGCATGAAAAACATAAAGCGTGATATGTTAAAATTATGGTGGGTTGGGTACAGTAGAGCTCCCTCTTTAAGAAATAAAAAAACCGGCACGATGGCCGGTTTTTTTACTATGAGAAATTTAGCAAATCACTTTGATTGCCAGACCACCCTGAGACGTTTCGCGATATTTCGCGTTCATATCTTTGCCGGTTTCCAACATGGTTTCGATAACCTTGTCGAGGGAAACGCGTGGCTCGGATGAGCGGCGAAGCGCCATGCGAGAAGCGTTTATGGCTTTAACCGCGGCAATGCCGTTACGCTCGATACACGGTACCTGTACCTGCCCGGCAACCGGGTCACAAGTCAGACCCAGGTTGTGTTCCATTGCGATTTCCGCAGCCATACAAACCTGTTGCGGGCTGCCACCCATCAGTTCAGTCAAGCCGGCAGCAGCCATGGAACAGGCAACGCCCACTTCACCCTGGCAACCCACTTCAGCACCAGAGATAGAGGCATTCTTCTTGAACAGACCACCAATCGCGCCGGATGCGGCGAAATAACGGGTGTATTCACGAGGCCCAACTGGCTGAATGAATTTGTCGTAGTAAGCCAGCACAGCCGGAACGATACCGCATGCTCCGTTAGTTGGGGCTGTGACCACGCGTCCGCCGGCTGCGTTTTCTTCGTTCACAGCGAAAGCAAACATGTTTACCCAGTCTACGGCGGTCATCGGATCCGTTGAGTATTTTTCCGAGGTCAGCAGTTGCTGGCGAAGTGCAGTGGCACGGCGTGGTACGCGAAGTGGCCCAGGCAGGATCCCTTCTGTATTCATGCCACGCTCCATGCATTCACGCATGGTTTTCCAGATGTTGCCAAGGTAGGTCTGAATTTCATCTTCAGAATTCATGGCACGCTGGTTTGCCATGACAACGGCACTGATGGAAAGACCGTTGTCCAGGCACTGTTTGAGCATTTCGTCAGCAGTGTCGAAGTTGTAAGGTACGGTAAAGGCGTGTTCTGCTTCTTTACCGAAGTTCTCTTCGTCAACAATAAAGCCGCCGCCGATAGAGTAGTAGGTTTTGGAGTACGCGAGTTCGTCATCGATCCATGCGTGGATCTGCATACCATTTTCATGCAGGGCAAGATTGTCGGTATGGAAGTTCATGCCGCCATCGCGAGGGAAATCCACGGTGTGGCAATGCATGCCAACCGGCAGGCGTTCTGTTTCTTCGACGCGGGCAATAAAACCTGGGATCGCATCGATATCTACATGTTCCGGTGTGTTGCCGGCCAGGCCCATAATAATGGCGATATCGGTGTGGTGGCCCTTGCCTGTCAGAGACAGCGAGCCGTAGACATCCACAGTGATCTTGGTGATGTCACGCAGCTTACCCATGCTTCGCAGGTCATCAATAAAAGCTTTACCGGCTTTCATCGGGCCAACGGTGTGAGAGCTGGAAGGACCAACGCCAATTTTGTAGATATCAAAGATACTGATCATAGGTGTCACCTTGTTTGATACCCGGATTTTTGCCCGGCATCGTTAGAATGCGTTTGGGTTTCACCCATCCCTGGTGATCGAAAGACAAAAGAGCAGGGACATACTCCCCGCTCTTTATGATGAGGATTTTACCTGAAAAATCAGAAGAACAAACCGTAAAGGATGGCAGAAATTGCTACCAGACCCATTACAGTAACGAACACGTTGCTGATGCGGCCGTCGTACTTCTTCAGAGCAGGAACTTTCTTAATAGCGTACATCGGCATGATGAACAGGATGGTTGCGATAATAGGACCACCCAGTGATTCGATCATACCCAGGATGCTTGGGTTGATAGTGGAGACAATCCACAGGGTCAGAATCATGAACACCACAGTAAAGGCGTCAATCTTCTTCATGTTGATTTCCTGACCACGGCTGCGCTTGTGCTTGATGATAAGGCCATTCAGACCTTCACGAGCACCGAGGTAGTGGCCAAAGAAAGAAGACACGATAGCAACGAAGGCTACGAATGGACCCAGGTAAGAGATGAATGGGCTCTCGTGCTTGTTAGCCAGGTAAGACAGAACAGCAATGTTCTCGTTCTTGGCGGCTTGCAGGTCCGCAGGCGTCAGGCTCAATACACATGAGAATACGAACAGCATAACGAAGCCCAGCAGCATCATTGCGGTGCGAGCCAGAATCTTGTTTGCTTTTTCTTCAGCGTGTTCACCATGGTCACGAACCTGTGCCATAGAGAATGCAGAAATTGCCGGGCTGTGGTTAAACGCGAATACGAGAACCGGGATAGAGATCCAGATAGTGATTGCGAAATCGCTTACCGAAGGAACCTGGCTCAGCGCTGATGTGTTCCAGTCAGGAATCAGGTACAGCGACATGAACAGCAGGATACCAACCAGTGGGTATACCAGGAACTGGGTGACTTTCAGCATCAGTTTCTCACCGGCCAGCATGACAGACATCATGCCCAGAATGAGAACGATAGAAAGAATACCGCGTGGAATAGATTCCATACCCAGTTGGTTAACCATGAAAGAATCAACAGTGTTGGTAATACCAACGCCGTAAATCAGAACAATTGGGTAAATCGCAAAGAAGTAGAGCAGGGTGATCAGCTTACCCGCTGTTTTACCGAAGTGTTCTTCAACTACTTCAGTGATGTCACTTCCCGGCTTAGAGGATGAAAGTACAAAACGTGCCAGGCCACGGTGAGCAAGGTAAGTCATTGGTCCAACCAATGCTGCCATGATAACCAGAGGCCAAAAACCGTTCAGGCCGGCATTAATTGGAAGGAACAAGATGCCTGCACCTACTGCGGTACCGAACAGGGAGAGCATCCACGTGGTGTCTTGCGCAGACCACTTGCGGCTCGCTGCAGCATGAGTTGCTGATTTAGCGGCACTATTTTGCATTATTAACTACCTATAGTCTTATGGGAAACAGGAACGGCCGTAATTTTGGTTATTTTAATATTTTATACGGTGATATAGATCGTGTTATGTAACAGAAAGAAATTGTAGTACATATAATCGTGATTTTAATCACAAATGGTGGGGCTGACCAGCATGAATTGATAGAAATGAGGTGAATAAATGGGCGTTTGAATAAATTCTTTTGTCAGGAAGAAGAAAACGGTAAAAAAGTCAGTAAGAATGGCCTGAAATCTGGATTTTCATTGCGCGGAAAATCATTGCTGTTGTACCCCAAATGAGATTTGAAGCATAGGGAATGGCATAAACTGGGTGGTATTCCCCATTTCTGTATACAGAAATGGTTTTTACAGCATCTGTGTGCAAAAGGTGAACCAGTGGATATTCAAACATGCTGTCGACTTCACCTTTGTCTAACTTGGCGTCCTTGGTGTCTGAAATAAAAGCAATAACCGGTGTGACATTAAACCCGCTGATGGTGGGAAGCGGGGGTAAACATCCAATGACGTTTTCACGTAAACAGGAGATGCCGACTTCTTCCAACATTTCCCGCCTTGCCGTGTCTATCAGGTCAATGTCGGAATCCTCTGCCCGTCCTCCGGGAAAGCTGATTTGGCCTGGGTGGTGTTTGAGGTGCTTTGCCCTGCGGGTAAGAACCACATGAAGACCCTCATCTCTTTCTACGAGCGCAACCAACACCGCCGCATTTTTGAAGGTTCGAGTCTGTTTCCCAGATGTCAGCCTGTCCAGCCATTGCCCGTATTGATAGGAAGGGAGAGAGAGAAGCGAGTGCGCAACCATGCCAGGTCGACAGGGTTGGAAGAGGAAACAGGAGATTTTTCGCCAGGGAGCATTGTTTGTGACAGAGAGGACACATCATTTGATAGCGTGTTGGATAACAGGATGTTAGTGGCTTCCGGCGGCATGTGTCCTCTTTGACGTTATTTTTTGCTACTCCCTGCTAAGAACCGGCAATATACGGCTGACCTTGTCCAGGGTTTCCTGATATTCCGCATCCGGTTGGCTGTCTGCTACCAGCCACCACCTGCCCAGGAGAATATCTTTCCGTTGTGACAGACTTGTGTGCGGATTGTGATACTTGTGTCCATCGTACCACATCGGCTGATATAGCCAATGCTTCCGCAATAGACACTTCGGCGATGTGGTTCAAGTTCTTCAATAATTTCCATTGCCCGGACTTTCGGCGCACCGGTAATTGAACCTCCGGGAAAGCATGCTCGCAGCAGGTCACAGGCGGAATATTGTTCAGCAAGCTTTCCTTTTACCGTGCTGACTAAATGGTGGACTGCCGGGAAGCTTTCAATTTCAAAAAGAGCCGGCACAGAGACTGAGCCCGGCGATGCTACACGTCCAATATCATTTCGCAGCAGATCGACAATCATCAGGTTTTCAGCGCGATCTTTCTCCGCATGACGAAGATCGTCGGCGTTCTGTGCATCCTGATTTACATTCCGGGAGCGTGGACGGGTACCTTTGATCGGCTTGGTTTCAATTTCCCGCCCTTTTAGTTGAAGAAAACGCTCAGGGGACACAGACAGCACCGCTGCATCCGGTAACCGGACGAACGCTGAAAAAGGCGCACCGTTTTGATTGGCAAGCCGCCTGTACGCATCCCACTCATCCCCGGAATATGATGCGCTGAAGCGTTGGGCGAGGTTTATTTGGTAACAATCCCCTGCAAGAAGATAGTCCTGCACCTTTTCAAACCGGGTGAAGTAGTCCTCTTTGGTGAGGTTTGACGTCCAGCCGGATGCCAATTCAAATGATGGACTTTCTCGCTTTTCACCACTGTTTAGCCACGAAAGACGGTCATCCGTTTCGGGTTGGATAAGCGTGACCGTTTTTTTTGGTGATCGGCAATCAGTGCCCAGTTGTAAAGCCCGACGGACATACCGGGGATACCGATATCATTGCTGGCGATTGAAGGAAGGTGTTCAACAGTTCTGCCCAGGTCGTAAGAGAAATAACCCAGTGCACCACCAATAAATGGCAGATCGGCAATGGCCTTCAATGGCGGTAAAAGGCGTTCTTGTGCCCGACAGAGAAAGGCAAAGGGATCGCCGGGTTCAGTATGGGCTTCACCGGTCTTTGCAGAGAGATGATTGAGTTTCCCATCAAATACTATTGTTGCTACGGGATCGGCAACAAGAATATCGAAGCGATTATCGGGATGGGCGGCGGAAGCCGATTGCAACAACATCGCCCAAGGCAAGTGAGAAATACGGCTGAACATTGCAGGAACTGCATCTGGGGAGTACGGCAACGTTGTCAGCGATATAGAAGTGTTTGGGTTCCCGGTCATCATCTCTTTTGTGTTCGTTTTTGATGTGTCTCATAGCGACATGAGGGCGCTAAGAGTATCATAAAGAAGACGCGTGTGTACCTGTTCTCCCGATGCGCCACAAGCAGTATGACTTACGGCGTACAATACGTGACCAATTGTCGTTCGGGCCAGCAATATTTAACGTGGAAACTTTGTTTTACGTTTACCGTAACAGGCTGAATTGTCGGAAAATGAACAGGTAGCGAGTAATGGATCTATTGCTACACCGGAATTTTCTTCTGATGTGGCAGTTAAAAGCAATTTGTGAGAAACCGAATTAGCTACACACTGGAAGCACCCTGTCACAGGGCGCCACGGAAAGATAACTATAAAGAGGCAAATATGACCGTCATTCGTAAAGATGATGTAATCAACAGCGTCGCTGACGCGCTTCAGTTCATCTCCTACTACCACCCTCTAGATTTTGTCCAGGCCCTTGAAAAGGCATACGAAAAAGAACAGAGCCAGGCGGCAAAAGACGCCATTGCGCAAATTCTGATCAACAGCCGTATGTCCGCAGAAGGAAAACGTCCTATCTGCCAGGATACCGGCATCGTGACCTGCTTTGTTAAAATCGGCATGAATGTACAGTGGGAATCAGATCTTACTGTTCAGCAGATGGTTGATGAAGGTGTCCGCCGAGCATACAACAACCCGGATAACCCGCTTCGTGCATCTGTTGTTGCTGACCCGGCAGGCAGCCGTAAAAACACTAAAGACAACACACCTGCTGTCGTACACGTTGAAATGGTACCGGGCGACAAAGTGGAATTTATGCTCGCTGCAAAAGGGGGCGGTTCAGAGAACAAGACCAAGATGGTTATGCTGAACCCTTCTGATGATGTTGCCGAGTGGGTCGTTAAGACACTGCCTGCGATGGGTGCCGGCTGGTGTCCACCGGGTATGCTGGGTATTGGTATTGGTGGTACCGCTGAAAAAGCAGCTGTATTGGCCAAAGAATCCCTGATGGAGCCTGTTGATATCCAGGAACTGATTGATCGCGGCCCGCAAAATTCAGAAGAAGAACTGCGCCTGGATATTTTCAACCGGGTAAATAAGCTGGGTATCGGTGCTCAGGGCCTTGGTGGCCTGACAACCGTCGTAGATGTAAAAATCAAAACAGCACCCACTCATGCAGCGTCCAAGCCGGTTTGTATGATTCCAAACTGTGCAGCAACCCGCCACGTTCACTTTACCCTTGATGGCAGCGGTGCAGCCGACCTTCAGCCACCGAAACTCGAAGACTGGCCAGAAGTTACCTGGGAAGTGGGTGAAAATGTTCGTCGTGTAAACGTTAACGATGTGACTCCGGAGTCCATTCAGGAATGGAAAACCGGTGAGACCGTGTTGCTTAGCGGTAAAATCCTGACTGGCCGCGATGCTGCCCACAAGCGTATTCAGGACATGCTCAGGAACGGTGAAGGTATGCCGGAAGGCGTCGACTTCACCAACCGCTTCATTTACTACGTTGGTCCGGTTGATGCAGTGGGTGATGAAGTTGTTGGCCCTGCTGGCCCGACTACATCAACCCGTATGGATAAATTCACTGACATGATGCTCGGTGAGACTGGCCTTATCGGTATGATTGGTAAAGCAGAGCGTGGTCCTGCTGCCATTGAATCTATCAAGAAACACAAAGCGGTTTACCTGATGGCGGTTGGCGGTGCGGCATACCTGGTCGCTAAAGCAATCAAACAAGCTCGCGTGGTCGCATTTGAAGACCTGGGTATGGAAGCCATCTACGAATTTGACGTAGAAGATATGCCGGTAACCGTTGCTGTTGACTCAAATGGTGATAACGCCCACCAGATGGGCCCGGATACCTGGAAAGTGAAAATCGCTGAAATGGAAGGCTGATTCCGGCGATAAGTAATCTACGAAAGGGGCTTCAGCCCCTTTTTTGTACCCGGAAAAAGCGAGACGCTAAAACATGAAACGGCGCCATAATACCAACTGGATTAATTATTTGGTCTGAGATGATTTCGACCAGTGAGAATGATCAAGGAATTAGTCTTATAGGTATAAATATATGATTTTGCGCACTCTTCTACTGGCCGTTAGTTGAGTGGGAATAGGTGCTCGATACAATGAGAGACTCCCAATTCCGGAGCGACAGTATGGATTCAATCCACTTCAAGCTGGCATGTGCATATGATTTTGAATGGGTGTTCAGTCTGAAATCACTGACTGAGCGAAAATACATTGAACCGCATTTCGGGTGGGATGAAACATACCAGCGCGGATTGCTGGCCAGGGAGTGGGCGCTCTCCAAACCTTGGCTGATAGCCAATGATGCCGGCAAAGTCGGTACAATTTGCTATCGATACGGGGAAAGTGGCGTTTACCTCAATTCGTTTTATATCTTGCCGGAGTTCCAGCGTTCAGGAATAGGGACCCGCGTATTAACGCTGATTTGTGAGCGCCTCAATCAAGAAAACCACAGTTGCGAGCTGGCGTACCTAAAAGGAAACCCGGTGCAGTCTCTTTACCATCGATTCGGTTTTTTTGTAGCAAATCTACCCGGCACCTCATCTATATGCGTCGCAGGCCTCACCCGATTTGCCCAAAGTGATTTGGGTTCGCCTTCTACTAATTGTGATGAGCCAGTTCAGCGATGATCAGGGAATGAGTCAGATTGGCATTAATACCCGCTGCAATGATAGGGTTTAGTCAGGTCTGAAAACAGAGCGAGGGAGCGCATGTCATTTGAAAAAGTTACCCTGGAAGGGCGATATGTCCGGCTGGAGCCGTTAAAACCTGCTCATGAAAACGCCTTAATTGACGTTGTAAATGATGGTGATCTTTGGAATCTTTTTTTCACCTCTGTACCTCATCCGGATCAAATTGCGGGATACATCCGCGATGCACTTGCGCGTTTTGATGCCGGTGACGGCTTGCCGTTTGTGACTGTCGATAAAGACAGTGGCAGGGTAGTGGGAGCTACGCGCTTTGTGAACGCTGACGGGGCCAATAAAGGCGTCGAGATTGGCTATACGTTCATTGGTGCGTCGTTCCAGCGATCTCCGGTAAACACAGAAGCCAAGCTTCTGATGCTGAGTCATGCTTTTGAAACCCTGAACCTTAACAGGGTTGAATTCAGAACTGACTTTTTGAACCACAAGTCCAGAAATGCGATTTTGCGGTTAGGAGCCAAGGAAGAAGGCATTTTGCGTTGTCACAAAGTGATGCCGGATGGCAGGCTGCGGGATACCGTTATTTTCAGTATTACGAAATACGACTGGTGCGGTGTAAAGCAGAATCTGGTTCATCGCCTGCGGGCATAAAGGGAGGCGCTCTCAGCTCTTTCAACAATAAAGGGTGCATTCGCACCCTTTATTCCATGTAGCGAAGTGACTGTTACTGCTATCAGTTCAGGTCGAAACGACGGGTGGCTTCCAACAGCCCGGTTGCCAGTCGGTTGAGGTCATGGCAAGTGGTTGCGGTGTGCTGAGTACCCTGGGCGTTTTCTTCCGATACGCTCTGAATGGTGGTGACATTGCGGTTCAGCTCTTCAGCAACCAGGTTTTGCTCTTCCGTGGCGCTGGCAATCTGGTTGTTCATGTCAGTGATCATATTCACCGCATCGTTGATGCGATCGATACTCTCACCGGCTTTGCTGGCCAGTTCCACAGAGCTCATCATCTGACTGCGGCTGATTTGCATTGCGTTACCGGCTTCAGCGGTACGCGCCTGCAACAACTCAATCATCTTATTGATTTCTTCAGTCGATGCCTGGGTACGTTGAGCCAAAGTGCGAACCTCGTCTGCAACAACTGCAAATCCACGACCCTGCTCGCCGGCGCGCGCCGCTTCAATGGCTGCATTCAATGCCAGAAGGTTGGTTTGGTCGGCAATACCGCGGATCACATCCAGAACCATGCTGATATTGTGGCTGTCTTGTTCAAGTTGCTGAACAACATTAGAGGCATCTTCCAATTTAGAGGCCACTTCGTCGATGCTGGAAATTGTTTCCTGCACAACAGCGGTGCCCTGACCCGCTGCATCCATCGCATGGTTTGCAGCACCGGCGGCTTCGGTGGTGTTGCGAGCCACTTCTTGCAAGGTCGACTGCATTTCGTTCATGGCGGTCGCAACCTGGGCGATTTCACCCTGCTGCTGCATCATGCCCTGTGCGGATTGCTCTGAAATGGCACTGACTTCTTCCACTGCAGAACTGAGCTGTGCCACAGAGCCGGAAATTTCATTTACCAGTTGGCTCAGGCCGTTTTTCATATCGCGGATAGCATCTGCAAGCTGTCCGGTTTCGTCATGGTTAATTTTTCCGGTATCCAGCCAGTCGCACAGAACGCCACGACCTAATTTGCCTTGGGCAATTGCACGGGCCTGATCAACCAGCATGGCAAGCGGATTGCGAATCTGACGGGTAAGGACAGTCGCAAAAATAATCACCAGCGCCAGACCTGCCAGCATGGAACCGATAATGTTCAAGCGGGCTGAGAAATAAACCTTCTCAACCATCTGGCGACCTTCAAGCGAAAACTCATGATTAATCGCTACCAGTTGTTCAATTGAGGCAACCACCTTGGTAAACAGAGATGGCCCTTCGCGAAGGAATAATGCCTCTGCGTCGTCAAACCTGTTCTGTTCAACCAAGTTAAATACGCGCATATGAAGGTTTTGGTATTGGCCCCAAAGCTGCTTCACGTTGTTAAAAATGGCGGTTTCCTGAGCGTCATACAATCCTTTGTGATAGTTGTCGAACAGTTGACGAATTTCAGCCGGTTTACTGTTCAGCACACCACGGTATTGCGCTTCCAAAGCCGGGTTTTTGTGGACAATGAAGTAACCAAGTTCGTAACGGCGATAATCAGTAATTTGGTTACGGATAGCGTAGGCGGTGTTAACGCTAGGAAGAATGTTGTCTGTAATATCCAATGCCTGGTGATTCATCCGACCAAACTGGGTAAGGGCAAAGATTCCGGTGAACACCAACATCAGACCAAGAATGGAAAAAGCCAGAGTCAGCTTTTTGCCGATGGTCAGGTTGCGAAGAGGCATGATTTACGTCCTACTTAGAATGCTTGTGAAAAACGTATGTGACGCGAATCATATTTATATGAAATGGCTATGTATAGCTGAAATTCGTATTCGCGGAGCGAATAGGGTTCGTTTGCGGGAAATATGTCCAAAAAAGCAGCCCGGCGAACCGGGCTGTCGGGTATTACTTGGTTTGGTGCGCGATATCAGCCGGCTTTTTTCGTGTTACCCAAAGCGATGCTGTAATGGCAACCGTAATGGTTGTCACAATAACGCCAAGTGAAATAACGGTCGGGATGGCGTAGTCAGTGTGTGACAACAGCATCTTGATACCGATAAAGCTGAGGATGAATGCCAAAGCCGGACGGAGGTAGCAGAATCTGTCCAGCATGCCTTCCAGTACAAAGTACAGGGAGCGAAGACCGAGCAGCGCAAAAATATTGGCAGTCAGAACCAGGTAAGGTTCTTTGGTCACGGCAAAGATAGCGGGGATAGAATCCAGTGCGAACATCACATCTGTACAGGCGATAACAACCACGACAACCATCATCGGTGTTGCAAACCACTTGTGGTTTTCACGTACCAGCAGTTTGTGATCACGATAGTCATCTGTTACTGGCAGCAGTTTGCGTACCAGTCGCTCCGGCATGGATTCGCCAGGCTTAACAGATTCTTCTTCGTCGTCTTCTTTCCACAGTTTGTAACCTGTGTAAATCAGGAATCCGCCGAAAACGTAAAGGATCCAGTGGAAGGTTTCCAGAAGCTCCGCACCCACACCAATCATAATGGCGCGCAGGACAAGCGCACCGAGCACACCCCAGGTCAGGACGCGCGGACGCAGGTGTGCAGGGACTGCAAACTGGCTGAACAACAGGGCAAAGACAAACAGGTTGTCGACACTCAGTGATTTTTCAAGCAGATAACCGGTCAGGAATGCGGTGGCCGCAGCCGGCGAGGTGTAGCTGCTGTCCGGTGCCATGGCGGACCAGTTGAAGTAGAGGAACGCATTGAAAATCAGCGCCAATACTACCCAGAATACGCTCCAGAGCGCGGCTTTCTTGACGGTGATTTTGCCGCCTCGGGTTTGGTAAAGATCAAGCGCAATCATAAAGCCGGTCAGTACAAACAGGCCTTCGTAGCTTAGCAGGGACATAAAGCGAGATGCTCCTTCCAGAAACGGCGGAAGGGCAGCGATTAAGACGCGATCCTCCGCCAGTGACATCAATCGCATCAATCCCGCCAGAATGGCAGGCATTGAATTGATAACTTGGCGTTGGTCTCGTCAAAGCGATGGTGGGCTCTCTGATAGCCGGAAGCTTCTGCTTCGGGATGACGACTATCAGACCAGTGGTGACTACTCCCCAAACTCGCCGCAATTCTAACTCCGTTAATAGCCAGAATTCCAGTAATGTTTTAGATCTTTATTGACGGTTGTACGACATTTATGACAATCAAAACGCATATCGCGTATAAAATACTGAGCAAATTGTCTGTTTTATGTCTTTTGCCCATGAGAAAAACGATATCTATTGTCATATTGGCCGTTTTTGTTGTCGGTATTTTTTTTGTTTCGGAATATAGGGAAACGCGCAGCCCAGTTTATGTTGCGGCCCGTTACGGGGTGGATATGACAGAAGAACAGAGTAAAGGCGCCTCTATGGTGATGAAAACCCTGTTTTCTGTTGATACCTATCACCCCTGGCTGGTTGATTTGCCCGATACCTCTATAAAAGTTCCACTTACTCAGTTACACGGTTTTGGGAAAAACGGTATCGCCTCGGGCAAGTATGAGGATGGTCCGGAGCGGGGCTCAGTGAGTATGGTCTATCCGGAAATTTTTGCCCTCAAACTGGGAGATCCGGCGCAGGAAATGTATTTCACCGCCCCCTATTTTGTCAGTAATCAAGGTTCGGGTGTCTTTTGGTACTTGGGGCTATTCCGCTATGACAACCGGTTTAAATCGGTCAGCCAAATAGACTGGATTTATCTCGGCGATCGAATCACCTGGCACGCAATTCTTTCTGACAAGCTGGGAACAAACTGGCTTCGCCTGCAGTTTCATGGCTTGACCATGCCGATTACCAAACGTTTGCAGAAAATCCCAGCCAACGAATTACCCGAACCGTAGAGGTCAGCCCCCAAGGGTTCGGGAACGTCAAACGCCCGTCAGGTGTCTGATGTTTGTGTTAGACATGTGGCTCAGATTTGCAGACAACACTGAGCTAGTTTGTCATTTGGGAAGGGGCTGACGTTTTTAAGATTCACTGTGTCGTCGTCAACTAATTTCCTGGCTGTGGTCGCGTCACATTTAGGGGAATTCCACAATGGATGAGGACAAGGCCATGAGTGTTATTCCCCAACAACAACCTGGCATATCCCAGGAAGAACGAGCAGGTGCTGCAAGGCACAACACTGACGTAGACCAGTCCACCCGACAGGTGCCCATTAACCTTCGCCAATCCGGCCCCACTGCCGTTGAGATGCTTATCTCCACCCGCGTTAGAAAGTCCCCATATTGGCATTTATCGGTTGAAGCCGGATGTTGGCGGGCAACCGTTTATAACCGAATTTATCATCCGCGAGGCTATGTAAAACCGGAAGATGGCGGCGCGATGGTTGAATATAACTCGCTGGTTAATGATGTCACCATGTGGAATGTGGCTGTTGAGCGGCAAATACAGGTGAAAGGCCCGGATGCAGAGAAAATGGTGGATTACGTTATCACCCGGGATGCATCAAAAATTAAGCCCATGCACGGCAAATATGTGGTTCTTTGCAATGAAGATGGCGGGATACTAAATGATCCGGTTCTGTTGCGTGTTGCGGAGGATGAATTCTGGTTTTCTATATCCGACAGTGATTTAGAACTATGGCTGCGCGGTGTCAATATTGGCAAAGGGTTCGATGTCACAATCGCAGAAATTGATGTCTGCCCGGTACAGATTCAGGGACCAAAATCTGAAGCTTTGATGGTCGATCTTTTTGGAGATGCGGTCAGTGATATTCCTTTCTATGGCCTGATGGAAGGGCAGATCGCCGGGCGCGATGTGATCATTTCCCAAACCGGATTTACCGGAGAAAAGGGCTACGAAATCTACCTTCGCGATGCCACGCTGTATGCCGAGGACATGTGGTATGCCGTGCTGGAGGCCGGAAAGAAGCATAATCTGAGAGTGATTGCTCCGGCTCACCACCGCAGGATTGCTGCGGGTATTCTCTCCTGGGGGCAGGATATCGACCAGGAAGTAACACCTTTTCAGTGCAACCTTGCCTACCAGGTCCCACGTAATAAAGATTCCGACTACATTGGCAAAGCAGTTTTGGAAGCTCACCGGGCACAGATGGAAGCAGGTGACTCTCCATATACGCTGGGTATGGTTGGGCTTAGGCTGGGAGGCGCTCAAATCACGGACTACGCCAATGATTTCTGGCTGGTATTCGGTGAGGGGAGTAACGAAGCGCTGGGTTATGTCACTTCCCCCTGGTACTCACCGGAACTGGGAACCAACATCGCGTTGGCATTTGTTCCCTGGGACGGACGTTCACCCGGGACGCGTTATCAAGTAGAGCTTCCTGCGGAATATGCCCTTGCTGACGGAACTACGCGGGTTGAAGCTGAAGTCGTCGAAGTGCCATTCCGGCCGTCAGTCAACCCGAACTCGCGGGAAGTTGCCAAACTTCGAGGCAGTGATTTCGTTGACTGACAACGCCAATACACCGTTGCCCGGAAGCGGGGTGTTTGCGCATCCCGCGGAGGTTCCAGTATGAAATGTATTCATGAAATTGAAGAGGGTGTTCCGACGGCGGGGAGAATGAGTCTACCGGATCCCGCGTTGTTGGCGAGGGAAGCTTCCATTGAAATTACCGCGAAAGATATTTTGTCTGATGCCGGTGTATCCAATTGGCTTCCTAAGGGAACGAAAGTTTATGTGCCTATTTGCCAAAAAGTCGCTTCTCAGAAAACCTGCAAGCCTGCCAAAAACTTAAATTGCTGGGATACGAACCTATTCCCCACATTCCGGCACGCTCAATCACAAGCAGGGATGAGCTCGCTGATTGGCTCGGTGCATTGACGGTCAGCGGGGTCGACCAAATCCTTCTGATTGCCGGTGACAGAAAAATCGCCGGGCCCTTTTCCAACACACTGGATGTGCTCGATTCGGGTCTGTTGACAGATTTTCCGCTGAGAGGTGTTGCGGTGGCCGGGCACCCGGAAGGCCATCCAGTGGCGAATACCGCCGAACTGACCGATGCCATGATGGTTAAGAAAATTTGGGCGGCAGAAAACGGAATTGATATGTGGGTGATGACGCAGTTCGTTTTCGATCATCAGACGGTGACGGAGTGGCTGGAAAGACAGCATGAGGTGTTGTCACCGCTTCCTGTTGTCGTCGGTTTGCCCGGGCCCGTCCAACTGAAAACGCTGATTGCCTATGCGGCACAATGTGGAGTAGGATCCAGCGCCAAAGTGCTGAAGCGCAGGCCGGGAACAGCCCGGCTTCTCAAAGCGTGGAAGCCCGATGGTGTGATAGGAGCGCTGGCTAAGTATCGCACCGACAACCCGGATTCCATGTTTAAAGGCATTCATATCTTCCCCTTTGGCGGTATTCAGCGGTCTGCTGATTGGTTGGGGCAAATGTCCCTCGGCTGACAGCAAGATGATCGCTTTATAAACAATTGCTGCAAATATTGCTTTCATTTGGCGAGGCTCTTACCCGGATGTTCTCGCCGTTTTGTATTCAGGAGGCCGTAATGACCACCTCTTTTGAACTATGCGAGGGTGCCCCGTTCGCAGACAACACGACGTTCCCAGATACCACACATGCTTTCACGCCGGACTTCCCGCCTTCGGGTTCGCCGGATATTGAGATTGCCCGGGCAGTAAAACCCCAACCCATCCTCCAACTCGCACAAAACCGGCTTGGCTTGGGGTTTGAACAGGTTATTCCTTATGGACACTACAAAGCCAAACTCAGTCTGGATGCACAGGACGACGCGCAAACGCCTGTCAACGATAGCGCTACTGAACGCAAGACGGGAAAACTGGTTCTGGTGACAGCGATTACCCCGACACCGGCAGGAGAGGGGAAAACCACAACCAGTATCGGCCTTACAGATGCGCTGAATCTTCTTGGAATCAACACGTCGGTGTGTCTCCGCGAGCCTTCTCTTGGACCGTGTTTCGGTTTGAAGGGCGGCGCGGCGGGTGGTGGCAGGGCGCAGGCGATTCCAATGGAAGACCTTAATCTGCATTTCAATGGTGATATCCACGCGATTACTGCAGCACACAATCTGCTGGCAGCAATGATCGACAACCATATCCAGTGGGTAATGACCAGAATATCGACGCTCGCCGGGTAACCTGGCGACGGGTCATGGATTTAAATGACCGCGCGCTTCGCAACGTGATTGTAGGCCTTGGTGGCAAGGCAAATGGCACACCGCGTGAAACCGGTTTTGATATTACGGTTGCCTCAGAAATCATGGCGGTTCTTTGCCTGGCCGAAAACCTGGACGATCTTCAAAAGAGGCTGGGTGACATCATTGTTGCCTACCGCTTTGACGAGACCCCGGTCACTGCACGAGAACTCGGAGCAGATGGTGCAATGACGGTGCTTCTGAAAGACGCCATGCTGCCGAACTTGATCCAGACACTGGAGCATAACCCGGTGTTTATCCACGGAGGCCCGTTTGCCAACATTGCTCATGGATGCAGTTCTGTTGCTGCGACTCGTGCTGCTCTTGCTGTCAGCGATGTTGTGGTTACTGAAGCCGGGTTTGGTGCAGATCTGGGTGGCGAGAAATTTCTGGATATCAAATGCCGTCTTTCCGGTTTACGCCCCGACGCTGCGGTACTGGTATGTACCGTTCGGGCGCTTAAATCGCAGGGAGGAGTCGAAAAAACCGAACTGAACACAGAAAGTGTTGCTGCTCTTCAAAAAGGTGCTGCAAACCTTGTTCGGCACATTCAGAACCTTCAGCAATTTGGCCTGACACCGGTTGTCTGTATCAACCGTTTCCCGTCTGATACGGAAGAAGAAATTGAGGCCGTAAAATCGCTGTGCCTTCAATTCGGTGTGACGGTAGTTTGTGCAGAACACTGGGCCAAAGGCGGGCATGGCGCGCTGGATCTGGCACAAGTGATTGCCGAGGAACTGGCAAAACCGTCCCCAGTGGTCTCATTGCTCTACCCGGATGAAGCGACGCTGGAGGAAAAGGTGACCACTGTGGCAACCCGCTTGTATGGCGCTCAAAGCGTTACGTTCAGTGCAGAAGCCAAAAAGCAAATGGCCGCCTATGCTGAGATGGGCTTTGCTCACCTGCCGGTTTGTATTGCCAAAACACCCTACAGTTTTTCATCAGACCCCAAAGCATTGGGTGCGCCAGAAAACCATGAATTGCCTGTTCGGGAAATGCGTTTAATGGCCGGAGCCGGATTTGTGGTGGCGGTATGTGGTGATGTGATGACAATGCCGGGGCTGCCTGCTCGCCCGGCTGCATTAAATATTCGACTGGATGACGATGGCCTGATTGAAGGTCTTTTTTGATTTTTATATAGCCTGATATTAGCGATAATCAGCTATATGCATTTAATTTATTATTTTGATTTCCAGATCTATTTAAATATTAGTCATTCTCTCGGATCTTTTAATGAAATGGTATATTCTCTTCTTCGGAATTCAATAGAATAAAATCCATATTATTCGATTGGTTTCATAAATATAGAAGATGGAGAATCTATCAATGAAAAAAACGTTGGTTGTTTTAGGGATTTTAACATTACTCACGGCATGCCAGACAACAAAATTAGGTGAACCAAAAGGCTTGGGTGCTACAGCTATTCCACTGGATTTTGACATACCGGGAAGTCAATTTGCATGTAGTAGAATATCTCTGCCCCTTTATTCTGTAGAGGAGGATGGCGCGTTTTATAACGATCCGTTGGAGTTAGAAATTTATCCGTCTAGAGATAGTTCTTATCAGATTCGCTCTGACATTCCGGAAGATAATTACACCATTAAATCTATTCGCTGTTACTCTAAAGAACGTTATGTGATTAACGGTGCTAAATCATATATAGAACATGAGGTTGGTTTATTTCTGCCGATTTCTGGGAATGAAATTACGGTACCAAATTTCAAAGTGATTGGTCGACAGAAAAAAGACAGGTTTAGATATGGTATTGATAAAAGCTTCGGTTTAAAGAGAAAGCAGATGATAGAGCAAATTAAAGTTGAAAATGACTTGACTGGCTGGAAAATAAAAGATTCATATTAATCAGGTAGCCCCGTGGAATGCGGGGCTATTGGCTTGTTTTTATGTTGTGCATGATGCGTTCGTATTCTTGGAAGGAAAAATATCTATGTTTAAATGATGCCAAGATGCTTCATTGCACAATTAGAGTAAAACGCACCTTTGGAACTTATTGGTATATTGTAACTTTTCCATTTTATGGTGACTCTCAGGGGAACAATCTAGGGATGCAAAAATGATAAGGCATTTAGTTGTTTTAATGCTTATTTTTCTTTTGGCATCTTGCCAAGTTGTTAAAATAGGTGAGCCGAAAGGATTAGGGGCTCTCGCTATTATTGTGGATATTGATGCCCCGGGTGGTCGATATATGTGCAGGAAAATCACTTTATACATGAAGCCTGATGATAATGGAAAATCCGGAGCTGTAGAGTCTCTGGAAGTGTTTGCTTCGAATAATAACTCCTACGCTTTGTTTTCGAACATCCCTCCCAATAAATATAATATCAATAAGGTAAGATGTTATGCCAAAAAAGGCTACATCCTCAACGATTCTTATTCCTATTTGGAATATCAGGCAGATCTTAGTGTAAGCGTATTACCTAATACCTTAGAAGTTCCTGCGTTTAAAGTTGTCGGCTGGCAAGAAAATGACTATTTTGAATATGGAACCGAGTTCATTGATTCTTCACAAAGGGAAGAATGGCTTGATAAAATCAAAAAAGAGAATGATACAACGGGTTGGGATTTAACTTTCTAATAGTAAAAAATGCTTATTATCATCTGTATCGATTTCGAAATTCCGCAGGTGTCATATTTCTGTATTTCTTGAATAGCCTGTTGAAATTTGACTGATTACCAAAGCCACTTTGGTCGGCAATCAGTGAAACGGGTGACCGTGTCCTAATCAGCAATTGGCAAGCGTGTCCGATACGGATTTGGGTGAGGTACTGGTTGAAGCTCTGCTTCATATGCCGTTTAAAAAAGCGGACAAAACTGCTGACACTCATGTTTGCCATTGCTGCCATATCCTCAAGCAGCAAAACTTGCCTGTAGTCTTTGTGTATTTTAGCTAGAACGGTTGTTAATACTTCCTGCTGGTGGAAGTGGACGCTTGCACTTTCGAAATGGCTTGATGCCAGAGGCTCGTGGGTTGAGTGAATAAGCTCATCCAAAAGTGTGAGTAAGATTAGAAGCTTTTCTACCGAATTGGCGTCGGGAAGTTTTTGAAAAATTGGTGACAGTTTTCCTGCGGTTTTGTCAGGAAAAGCGATTCCCCGGTGGGCTGCAGCCAACAATTGAGGTAACCCTGAAAATTCAGGAAATTGCCGGGTCAGTGAATCAGCCCATTGCTGGCTGAACCAAAGAACATAAACAACCTGTGAGCAGTTTTTATCCAGACTACAAGACGACTGCCAGGTATGCGGTAGGTTGGGGCCGGTAAGTACCAGGTCTTGCTCACCGTACTTTTCAATTGAATCGCCAATATAGCGCTCACCGGTACTGTTAAGGGTAAGCGTGAGCTCGTATTCAGGGTGAAAGTGCCATTCAAAGGGGATGGCATCAAGTTCCCGCAGCATAAATTGCCAGGATGCACCTTCCGGAACGGTGACTTTTTCAAACTGTGCTTTCATCGCTCTATTGTGTCCCTTTGATATATATTCGTAAATACTACTGTTCAGTTTGAGCAGATAGTATTTAAGCTTGAGCAAAATGTATCACATTATCAATGAGCGACTTGCCATACTGACCTTGCCTAAATGAGGAGCCCCCACCCGAAATGTGGCATGGAGCTTTAGTGACAGGGAGGTCAAAATGAAAAACAGATATGGGTTTGGTGACAACCAGCCAGGCAACAACAGCGTTTCAAATTTGCACGGTACGCAGTTAAAAGACGTTGTTAAGACACTGCCACTTCGCACATTGAGCGAGGAGCAGTTCGCGTTTTGGCAGCACAATGGTTTTGTTGTTATCAAAAACGCCATTACCCCAGAGGCGGTTCAGGAAACACAGACTTTATTGTGGGAGTTTCAGGAGATGGATCCGGATAACCCTCAAACCTGGTATCGACCTCAATTCCGGGAGCACAAAATGACCGAGTTGAATAATTCGGGCATGGTTGAGTGCTACAACAATCAGGTGTTGTGGAACAACCGACAAAATGAACGGGTTTACAATGCATTTGTCGATATCTGGGACAGAGAAGACCTGTGGGTAACGATAGACAGGGCAAACCTGAACCCTCCTAACAAAAAGGGGCGTGATTTTGGTGGATTTATCCACTGGGATGCGGATTCTTCCCTGACACCGCTGCCGGTTAATGTACAAGGTGTGCTGGCACTTTCTGATACAACAGAAGAAACCGGAGGTTTCCAGTGTGTCCCTGCGCTTTATCGCGATTTGGAAACATGGCGTAAAAGTCAACCTGAAGACAGAAACCCCTTTGCTCCTGACTTAACCGGTTATGAAGCAGAGTTTGTAACGATGCAGGCCGGGGACTTACTTATTTTCAACTGCTTGTTACCTCATGGTATCCGTCCGAACCAATCTGACCGGGTACGTATGGCTCAGTACATTTCGATGGTACCGGCAGAAGAAGCAAACCTCGAGGTAAGGGATTGGAGAATTACGTCTTGGTCTGAACGCGTTCCACCGGATGGATTTGCGTTCACTGGAGATCCAAGAAACTGGGAGCAAACCCGTTATCCTGTTGCTGAGCTTTCCAATTTGGGTAAAAAGCTGCTCGGGTTGGATAGCTGGCAGAAATAAGACATTGATTTGGTTGTTTCCGGATATATATCTTCGCTATTCTGGCATTTAATAATATTGTCAGCAGGGAAGAGGTTATCGGATGACCGAATCAGAAGTGCTAGAGAAACTGTCCCACTATCCTGAGCCGGCGCGGGAGTTGCTTCTTTCAATTCGGCAGTTGATATATGAGGTGGCGGATTGCGATGGAATTGGGCAGGTTGAAGAGTCCCTGAAATGGGGCGAGCTAAGTTACAGTGTCAAAGGTGGGTCACCGGTACGTATTGCTTGGAGTGACAAAAAACCGGACTCCGTTTCTGTCTACTTTATTTGCACAACATCGCTGGTTGACACGTTTCGGGAAATCTATGGAAAATTGTTGCTGTTTCACGGCAATCGGGAGATTGAGATTCCCCTGGATAGGCCTTTACCCTCTGAACCGCTGGCACATTGCATTTCTCTGGCATTTCGCTATAAATCCCTCAGACATTTACCTCTGCTAGGTGTCTGAAATAAAAAGCCCCGGCATTCAATCCGGGGCTTTCTGTCTCTTGGTCAATTACGTCAACGGGATTTAAGCTCGACCGGCTTGCTGACGTTGGCCGCCTTTGCGATTTCCTTTTCCTTGAGGCTTACCTTTAAAACCGCCATTTTGCGCGGGCTTACCTTGTGGTGATTTGCCTTGGTTTCGGTTTTGCTGGCCGTTGGCTGTATTCTGGCTGCGGTTTGAACCGTTGCGGTTACTTCCATTCCCACCCCGTTTTCCGTCTTTACGAATATCTGGCTGGTTCGGGTGTTTGGTAGCAAAACGCTTGGCACTGTGACGACCGGAGTTTCGCTTTTGTGCGAGCGTTTCTTTTGCTTCAGCACCCTCTGCAGGGACCAGACAACCGGGGCGATCACCGATCAGATTCTTTTTGCTCATGGACGTCAATGCTTCTCGGATTAGCGCCCAGTTGGCCGGGTCGTGATAGCGGAGTAGTGCCTTGTGCAGGCGGCGCTGGCGATCACCTTTGGCAACAAACAATTCCTCACGCTTTTTGTATTTAACCCGTTTGAGTGGGTTGGTTTCCGAGTGGTACATGGCAGTTGCGTTACACATCGGCGATGGGTAGAAATTCTGTACCTGGTCACACTCAAAATCGTTCTTTTTCAGCCACAACGCCAGGTTAACCATGTCTTCATCAGTACAGCCCGGGTGCGCAGAAATAAAGTAGGGGATGAGGTACTGCTTTTTACCCGCTTCCTGGCTGAACTTCTGGAACATTTCCTTGAAACGATCATAGGTGCCCATACCCGGCTTCATCATTAAATCGAGCGTGCCTTTCTCGGTATGTTCCGGTGCGATTTTAAGGTATCCGCCAACGTGATGGGTGACCAGTTCACGCACATATTCCGGGGACTCCACCGCCAGATCGTACCGGACACCAGACGCAATCATAATCTTCTTGATACCCGGGACTTTTCGGGCACTTCGGTATAGATCAATCGTGTGTTTGTGGTCCGTATTGAGCTTTTCACAAATCTTAGGGAAAACGCAGGATGGACGACGACAATTGGCCTCAGCTTTTGGATCTGAACACCCAAGTCGATACATGTTCGCAGTCGGGCCGCCCAAGTCAGAGATGGTGCCGGTGAATCCCGGGACTTTCTCCCGGATGTCTGCCAATTCCTCCAGAATCGACTCTTTTGAACGGTTTTGGATAATCCGGCCTTCATGCTCGGTAATAGAGCAAAATGAACAGCCACCGAAACAGCCGCGCATAATATTGACCGACGTTTTAATCATGTCATACGCCGGGATCTTGGCTTTACCGTACTTCGGGTGAGGTACGCGTGCGTAGGGCAACCCGAATACAAAATCCATCTCTTCTGTAGACAGTGGAACAGGCGGCGTGTTCACCCACAGCTCACGGTCACCGTGTTTCTGGATGAGCGCACGGGCGGAGTGCGGGTTGGTTTCAAGGTGCATAACGCGAGCAGCGTGCGCGTACAAAATTCTGTCGTTGATAAGTTTTTCAAACGATGGCAGGCGAACATAGCTGTTTTCAGCATCATGTTTGGCTGGGCGCACGACGATGGGCTTGGGCGCTTCTGCATTGCCATCTGCACCGGTGACACAGTTGCTTTCGGTCGCATACGGGTTCGGCATCACCATACCGCGGCCCGGTTTTTCGATCCGGCTTGAATCCACCTCAAACATGGCTTCTGGCGCTTCTTTCAGCATGATGGCCGTACCCGGAATACGGTTCAGGGCCGCAACGTCTTCACCATTTGCAAGGCGATGTGCAACTTCTACAAGCGCACGCTCTGCATTACCGAACAGAAGAATGTCGGCTTTGGCATCTACCAATACTGAGCGACGGATTTTGTCTGACCAATAGTCGTAGTGGGCAAGGCGGCGAAGGCTGGCTTCAATACCACCAAGGACAATAGGGGCGTCTTTGTAGGCCTCGCGACAACGTTGCGAGTACACCAATACCGCGCGGTCAGGGCGTTTACCACCTTCATTATCCGGTGTGTAGGCATCGTCATGGCGCAGTTTTCTGTCAGCTGTGTAGCGGTTGATCATGGAGTCCATGTTGCCGGCGGTAATACCGAAGAACAGGTTTGGTTTGCCCAGCGCCATAAAGGCATCTTTATTCTGCCATTCCGGTTGGCTGATAATGCCCACACGGAAGCCTTGTGATTCGAGCAGTCGCCCGATAATGGCCATACCAAAGCTTGGGTGATCCACATACGCATCCCCGGTTACGATAATGATGTCGCAACTGTCCCAGCCAAGCTGGTCCATTTCTTTCCGGCTGGTAGGCAGGAAAGGCGCCGTGCCAAAACATTCGGCCCAGTATTTGTCGTAACTGAAAATCGGGGTAACAGAATTGCGCATTTTTTAACCTCTGCGTTGTAAGGCGGGAATTATAGCGACATGGGCGCAGGGTAGCCAGAGGAGCCGCCTTCTGGAGGTATCCGTTACAGCAAGACAAAACTGGGGGCTCAGCCGGTTCCTGATCAAAAAGCTATGTCTGAAAATGATGAAATTTCCATTTATATCAAAGAAATGAGCAACATTTAGCAGTATAAAAATGGCGATATGATGCTGTTGAACCAGATGAAAAGAATGAAAAGCTGCCGAACATCATTTTCTCGTTCCATGCATTCTGACTCATTTGCGCATATTTTCAGGTAGATCTAGGGAGGCATTATGGATGTGGTCACTATATTCAGTGCTGCGATTGCTCAGATTTGGTACGTGTTCCCGTTATTGGTGCTGGTTTACGTTATCAAGAGTAACTGGTTCAAAGGCGTCTTTGGCGAGTTTTTAGTTAATCGATTGCTTGGGACACTGCCCAAAAGTGATTATGTGGCAATCAAGGATGTCACGCTGCCAACAGAAGACGGCACTACGCAAATCGACCATATCGTTGTATCAAAGTTCGGGATTTTTGTTGTTGAAACTAAAAATATGAAAGGGTGGATTTTCGGTTCAGCGCACCAAAAGCGGTGGACACAAAAGATCTATCGGCATAGTTCGACGTTTCAAAATCCGCTGCATCAGAATTACAAACATACCAAGACTCTTGAATCGCTGTTGGATTGTGATCCGGCGTTACTGCATTCATTGATAATATTTGTCGGCGGTAGTTCCTTTAAAACCCAAATGCCGGCCAATGTAACCTATGGAAGAGGAGGGTTGAGATACATTCGGTCTTTTCGCGACGTCGTGATGACTGAGGACGATGTACAGCGTACGGTGGAAACACTGAATGCTTTGAAACTGAACCCTGGAATTGTCACTTCATGGGAGCACCGAAAACATGTTCAGAGCATTGTTTCAAATATGGCTAAGGAATGCTGTTGCCCTCGTTGTGGTTCAGACATGGTTATTCGGGAAACTAAGCGAGGTGCGAATGTTGGGCATAAATTCTGGGGATGTTCGTCCTATCCTAAATGCCGGGCAGTATTAACGCTTGAGGAAACAGTGAAAAGATGATTCTGTCGGGTGGATAATGCCGAATTAAGTGTCAACTGACAAAATCCATGGTGAGTAGAAGGCGACTGTGATCTTTTGGCAGCACGGGTGACCGGTGAATCAGGCCTGATTTCTCATTGCCTTCCCATCGTACGCCTTTTAACAGCGCGACATCACCACTGTTAAGTTGCTTAATTTCCTGGGGAGACGGGGTAATTGAAAATGACCTTTCGGGTGTTCCATCTTGGCTTAAGCCCAACAGTTTTCGGTTAGTTTCATTGTCCGGCAGCCACTCTGTTGCGGCATTCTGATAGGTCGTTAATAACCGGCAGGGAACTTTATCGACGTGAAATTTAGGACACATAGGTCTGGTTATTGCGGTTAATCTCACGCCAACTTGCTCAAGCTCAAACAGGCAACAGAACATATCTACGAGGGTGGCGATATCATTAATAAGCGCTGTATGGTCACCGCTATCAAGCGTTTTGGCTAAGCTGCTTTGCACTTCTTCCGGGGTAACGACCACCTGAGTATGGAAACTGGGATGGTTTTCCAGCAGCTTTTTCACTTCATGTTTTAGCTGAGCCGGTAACTCCCGCTGCCAGATTGCGATGTTGATTTCTTCTGAATAGATGTCACCGAATACACTGGGATGCCCACCTGCGGATTCTCGAAGAAACCGGGTATCCATAGGGACGATATCGTCGCAGCCAGTAAATGTTTCTGAACTGTTCATTTTCATGGGGTGACTCCTAAACCGGGAGGGAATCTTCCAATTTCTGCTCCAAGAAACCCCGATACCACGGTAACAGGCATTTTGTCTTGGTCACGTAATTGCACGGCATTCACCTCAGATTGCATCAGATACATTCATCAATGTTATAACATAACAATTATTGATGTAATTGAATTTATGCAAAAGTTAAGAGTTGGTTGCGGATGGCGGCGATTACGCTAATGAGAACAGCATGTTATGAATTGAGGCACTCAGAGGTACCTAACGAATTTAAGATTTGAGAGTTCAAGCGATGAAAGAAAAGAGATCATTGAAGCATCGGCTAAACTGGCGAAACAAGACACCCCGACTTGTCAGCCGGGGTGGAACTATCTGTTCAGCGCTTACGATGAACAAGAGCCGCAGCATATACCCGGATCGCCGTGCTTTTTTTTCTTTTCAGCCTGCACTTCAGAAGGCTGAATTTCGTTTACACCAGAAGCCTGCTTCTCTGCATGCTTTTGGTCTTCTGGCTTTTCTTTACTGAACAATTTTTTGATTGAAAATCCCATCACTGTGTTCCTTTGTTTTAATGTGTATTTCAAATGCATCTTAAAGCCTGGCAATGGGGTGCTTCAACCATGTATATTTCGCGGGAATTCTGTAATCTGGCATCGAAAAGGGCAGACAGGGTTCACTTTACATAGAAAATTTGTGTATTTATGCCATTTTAGTGTCCGTGGTCTCTTTCAGTTGCTCCCGAAGAAATTCAATAAAAGTGCGATCAGCGAGTGTCAGGTAGCCTTCTTTCCGCCAGGCGATGCCAAGTTCCAGTGTGATGGAATGCTCAAAAGGAATCCCGGTAATGCCGTCCTCCCGGTCTGTTACCAGATCGAGAAGGGCAGTGATGGCAAAACCGCCTCGCACAATTTTCAGGATCATCGCCAGCAGGTTGGTTTCGAATGCGAAGTTGGGTTGGAAACCGTGCTCGCGGCAGACTTTATCGATGAATTCCCGGTGAAAGTAACCGGCCTTGAACATAATTAACTCTTCACTGAAAAACTCATCGAAGCTGACCACCTCCCTTGACGCGAACGGGTGTTCATCACTGACAACGGCCACCATTGATGCAGTCAGAAGGTGCTGGGTTGCGAGAGGTTCTGGTACGTCTTTATCGATGATGACACCTAAATCCAGCTCACCTTTTAACAGCATCTCCCTGATAGACTGGCTGCCAGCTTCAATGACGGTGAGTTTCAGGTTGGGGTACCGGCTCTTGAATGCCATCAGGATTTGCGGAAAGAAATAGGAACCATCATGCCGGGAACACCAATCCGGACTTCGCCTTTGGTCAAACCTTTCAACTCAGCGACAGCCGCTTCGGCGTCTTTTACCTGTTGCAGAATCCGCCGAGCGTGCTCAAGCAGCACCTTGCCTTCGTGGGTGAGGTGAACTTGCTTTTCGTTGCGGTCAAAAAGCACAAGCCCCAGCCCGGCTTCCATTTTCTTGATGGCAATACTCAGTGCCGGTTGTGCGATATGCAGACTTCGGGCTGCACGGGTAAAGTTGCCGTGTTCAGCAACGGAGACAAAATAGCGTAGCTGGCGAGTTTCCATAACCTATAAACAATCGATCTCGATACCATAAAATTAATATACTTCTTTTATTCTGACTCTGCTGTTACTTTGATTTCATATTGTTACCCCAAGCTAAACCGGAGTTTTCCATGATTGAAGCGGGCAGCCAGGCCTTTCGAAAAACCAGCTTTGCATTGGCATTTGGCTCGTTTCTTGTGTTTTGCAACCTCTATCTCTTCCAGCCCATGCTGCCATTAATGGTGGAGCACTTCGCAATTTCCGCGACAAAGGCCAACTGGTTGTTGGCAGCCTCAACATTTGGGCTGGCATTCACATTGGTGCCCTGGGCGATGATTTCTGAGCGTATTGGCAGGCGTCCAGTCATGCTATTCAGCCTTTCGTTAATGCCGGTCGTCGGCGCGCTGATGTTGCTGTCAGAGAGCTTTCTTTACCTCGTTATCATGCGGGCATTTATGGGGATAGCACTTGCCGGTTTTGCTGCGGTGGCCGTGGCGTATATGGCTGAAGAATTCAGCCCGGCTGCTCTGATGACAGCGGTAGGTGTGTATATTAGTGCAAACTCACTGGGCGGGATTGTCGGCAGGATCAGTGGCGGTGTACTGACCGGTTCTTTTGGATGGGAAGGCGCAGTTATTGCGATGGCGCTGTTTACCTCGATGGGTGTAACGCTTGTCATCTGGCTTTTGCCCCGTCAACAGCATTTTGAGCCTGCGAAAGTGGGTGTACTGACACATTCCCGCGCGGTGATTGACCATTTCCGTAACCCGGTAATCTGGCTGGCGATGTTGATTGGCGGGATTAACTTTGCGCTTTTTGTAAACCTTTATTCTGTGATGGCATTTCGGCTGGTGGCGCCGCCGTATTCTCTCCCCATCAGTTTCGCATCTATGATATTCCTTTGTTATCTGGCGGGTACGCTGTCATCTTCACTGAGTGGACGCTGGACGGCGAAACACTCTCCGATTCAGGGGATGGTTGTGGGTTCACTGCTATTGGCCTTAGGCGTACTGGTTGCCAGCCATCCGTCTATTCCGGCGATGCTAATCGGCTTGCTTATTATCAGCGGCGGGGCATTTTTCACCCACTCATTGGCTTATGCCTGGGTAAGCCGAAATGCAAAGGAAGGGAAGGCCACAGCGACCGCACTTTACCTGGTTCACTATTATACCGGCGGGTCTTTGGGCGGGTTCCTGCTCATAGCCAGTTGGCAACACAGAGGCTGGTTGGGTGTTGTTCTGGCATCCACCGCCCTGATTGCTGCGATGCTCTTTGCAATCGGCTTGCTTAAAAAGCGTTTGTCACGCCCGCCGGCAGTCACCCCTGAAATTCACCGTGCGGAAGTGAACTGACAAAGTATCTTCGCAAAATGCTGTAAACCGGGTGCAGATTGCTGCGCCCGGTTTTTTCTTTGGCTCATCAGCCGCTGCCTAAACTAGCGCTTGTTAACCCTTCCCTGAACCGCTTTAAACCGAGGGTTGGATTTACAGATAACATAAATCCGGCCACGGCGTTTCACAATTTGGCAATCTCTGTGGCGGTTTTTGGCGCTTTTCAGTGAACTCAATACTTGCATAGTTGCTCCTTAGGACTTTTTACCGAAATTGCCAAACCGGCGGTTAAAGTTAGCGACGCGGCCTTCTTTGTCTACGACTCGTTGTTTTCCGGTAAAGAACGGGTGCGATGCAGAAGACACATCCAATGTGGTGTAAGGGTAGGTGTTACCGTCTTTCCATTCGATGGTCCGGTCTGTCTGAAGTGTTGAACCAATCAGGAAGTACTGGTCCGCACTGGTGTCATGAAAAACAACTGTTCGGTAGTTGGGATGGATGCCTGTTTTCATAGAGCCTCCTTTACAGCGATCACTGCATGGGAATTGTAATGTTATAACATATATAATGAGAGTGATTCGCATTACTGTCAATGGGTGACTTCAACTCGACAGATTGATCAGGGAATTAATCCGATTGGTGTATACCCAAGCCACCTCAAGATGCAATTTTCAGCGAGAA